>NZ_NUOW01000022.1:0-78458 GCF_002584635.1 Bacillus sp. AFS031507 | reverse complement strand
GCGACCTTTCTACCCGGAGGATAAATGGAGGTTAATCGCCTCCCCCTATCTCAATTCTTTTATAACAAAACTGCTCCGTCAATTAAAAAAGAATGCTGCCACAGCAACTCCTTGTTAAACAAAAGTCCACTTTTGCTGTCCTACCCTACCCTACCCCTACAGGGATTATTTCTATTAGGATCATGGTCCTTTGCTTACTCTAAGCTATATTTATATTATGTAAACTGGAGAGGATAAAGTTTTCACTTATTATAAAACGGATTTACATAAATATGGAGATGCCTTTACATAATATAGAAGGATATGAATTCCTTTGTAATAGGGAGGTGATTAGATGTTCTTCAAAAGACGAAAGCTTAGAGATAAAGAAGACAAACAAGCAGTAACTGAGAATTCACAAGATATTGAAGAACTGTTTGCTAAGGCCAAAAAATCTAGTGATTTTAAACAATTTTCCCTTACGGATGAATTGGGACATTTAATCATTTCTTACTACAATACACTGATCGATCAACAACAACTCCAACTGAAAATTTTACTGATTTTCCGAGAGACACCTTTTGAACAGGACAAACTAGGGAAAATTGATGACATAAAGAAAATTATCTCAATTGAAGACATTGTGATTACGGATAATGTAAAAGAGGCAGAATCAAAGCTACTTAAAGGTTATGCTATTCTTCAAATGAAGGAAAATGATCAAAGGTTTGCTTTAATTCTCTTATCTAATGATACAGCTGGCTTGCGTGAACAAAATAATGTTGAAAATGAGTATAGTGTTGTGGGGCCGCTAATTGGGTTTGTTGAAAATATTGATGTAAATATACATTTACTAAGGCAGCAAATTAACACATTTGATTTGATCACGAAGGAAATTAGCGTTGGCTCTACATCACATACTAGAATTATCATTGCTTATATTGAAGGAATTACGGATGAGCAGCATGTTAATACCATAACCCAACGCCTTCAAGATATTGATTTTGATATCGTTTATGATACGTCTCAGCTTCATCAATTAATAACTGGTAATTCCCTGACACCGTTTCCCTTGCTTCTTTCAACTGAAAGAGTGGATAGGGCGGCTCATGCTCTAAATATGGGACAGGTAGCTGTTTTTAGTAATGGGTCGCCTTATGTCATTACAGGACCTGCTACGTTAATAGATTTTTTTATTACACCTGAAGATTACTTTCTACCATGGATTATTGCATCTTTTTTCCGTTTAATACGGATTTTTAGTGTCCTTTTCTCCATTTTTGCCACGTCTATTTATGTAGCCGTTTTAACTTACCATTACGAAGTAATTCCAAACGATTTATTCGGTTCACTTAGTTTTTCTCGTCATAATGTTCCGTTTCCGCCGGTATTTGAGGTGGTTTTTTTGGAATTCACGATTGAACTTTTACGTGAAGCTGGAGTACGGTTACCTACTAAGGTAGGACAAACATTGGGAATAGTGGGCGGTATTGTTATTGGCCAAGCTTCAGTTGAGGCGTCACTTACAAGCAATGTCTTACTCATTATAGTAGCCTTATCAGCCTTAGCTTCCTTTACTACCCCTATTTATAAAATGTCGAACACGATACGTTTTTTACGTTTTCCTTTAATTATCGCCGCGTCTATGTGGGGCGGACTAGGTATCGTTATGGGGATTGCCTTTTTAATCGTCCATCTTACACGGTTAGAATCATTAGGAACACCCTATACCGTTCCATTTTATCCTTTTAGGCCTCAAGATTTGAAGGACAGCATTATCCGTTCCTCTTATAGTGAAACTTCCAAAAGGCCAAGTTATTTACGTCCTAAATCAATTTGGAGATACCATCCATATAATCACAAAAAAAAGAAAAGTGATTTTGATGAATGATCAGAAAAGGGTATTAGAGGTGAAGTATGAAATCATTTTTTCTGTTAACTTTTATCCTAATTTTCTTCTTATCAGGGTGTGAAGATCAAAGGATCATTGATGAAGTTCAGATTATAGAAACCATTGGATATGATATGGAAAAAGACAAAGTGAAAGGAATGGTTATCTATCCTACATTTGCGGAAAAAGGAATGCCCAAATTAAAAAGCTTTAGAACTGTGTCTGATTCGTATGAAGATATTCTTCCGAGAATGAATTCAAAATCTGCATTTCCCGTTGAAATAGGAAAATTAGATTTTATATTGTTCGGCAAGGAATTTGCAAAACAAGGGATTGATGATGTTTTAATTAATTTTAGCAGAGACCCGAATGTTGGGAGTCGAATGCAGTTGAGCATAGCCGAAAACACAGCTGAAAAAATACTTAATTCAAGTCAAGATGTGAATCTTTCATTCCATTTAAGTAATAAAATTAATCAGAACATTGAAAAGGGCAATTTGCCAAAAACAAATTTGCACGTATTTTTGACAAATCTTTATGATGAGGGGAAGGATCCATTTTTACCTTACTTAATCCTGGAGGAAGGTCAAGTCAAAATTGACGGGTTAGCCTTATTAAAGAAAGGTAAGTTTGTAAATAATATTAATTTAAGGGAGTCATTTATTGTGAAAATATTACATGATGGCTCAAAAAGTGGACAATATAAAACAAAAATTAAGGTTCACAACAAGGCTGGTTATATTTTATTGACAAGTCTGGATGCCAAAGCTAAATATACGGTTGACAAAAGCGAAAGTATTCCACGTATATTGATCGATTTAACCATCGATGCAGAGGTTAAAAATTCCTCATCTTGGTTTGATTTAAGCACCAATAAAAATCGCCTAAAAATGGAACAGATTTTAAATGAACACTTTAATGAAGAAGTCCAACGTTTAATTTCGTTGTTACAAGGATACAACGTAGATCCACTTGGATTGGGAGACAAGGTTAGAGCCACATCAAGAAATTGGGACTATCAACGTTTTAAGGACATATACCCTGATTTAAAAACCACTGTACACACAAATGTTAACATCCTAAATACGGGTATTGAAGAATAAGTCTGCATTTTCCGAGGTGACCTATGTGAAAACTATACTCAACGAACAATATTTAATATCTCCTTTTTACGTTTTCTTTCTGATCTACTCGAATATTATTGGCGTAGGAATCATGGGTTTTCAAAGAGATATAACGAAGGATGCTGGTTATGATGCATGGATTTCCATCATTTTATCTGGTGTAAGCATTCATATACTAGTTTGGATGATCTATCGTATTGTTGGAATTACTAATAATGATATCATACATGTTCACCAATTTTGCTTTGGAAAATGGATTGGCGGACTGTTCAACATTTTTGTAATCTTCTACTTTATTGTATTGGCGTTAATTGTTTTCCTTGTTTATATTGAGGTTGTTCAAGTTTGGCTGTTTCCCTTAATGAAGACCTGGCAAATAAGCTTCATTCTTCTAGTCCTCGTTTATTACATTGTATCCGGTGGATTCCGCGTGATTACTGGAGTGTGTTTCTGGGGAACTATCATACCTTTTGTTATACTGTTTCCCCTTAATTTTTTTGCATTAGAATTTGCCAATCTCAATCATTTATTACCCTTTTTTAATCACTCTGTTAAGGAAATAGTATTATCATCTAAAGCTATGGTGTTTCAGTATCTAGGCTTTGAGACTTTATTCATGTTCTACCCATTCATAAAAAATCCAGAAAGATCACAAAAATGGGCCCATTTTGGACTTCTGCTTTGCGTCTTTCTATATCTTATAGTAGCACTCATCACATTTGTCTACTTTAGTGAAGGGCAGCTAGCCAATACGATATGGCCGACGTTAGTTCACATGAAAGTTGCAAAATTCCCTCTAATAGAAAGAGTCGAATTTATTATTGTTTCGATTTGGTTACTTCTTGTATTACCCAATATCAGCGTGAAAATATGGGCAGCTTGCCGTGGTATGAAGAAATTAGTAAATGTGAAACAACGTATAAGTCTGTTCATTGTACTGGTCCTATTCTTTATTATAGCTAATGTGCTCAAAGAGAGGAGTCAAATAGAGCGATTGAATGAAATGTATTCAAACATTGCTTTTTACTTTGTGTATCTATATATCCCTTTTCTCTTTTTGTACATTCATATTAAGCATAAAATAACTAAGTAGGATAGAAAGCTTCTAGAAACCTATAATACAATCTGGGCAGATCGTTTTGTAAGGATTCAACAGAAAAGGTCAGCAGTTACATTTAGGAAGGGGAACCATTCCAAATCACAGAAATTACAATGGATGATCCTAAACTAAGTGAGGTTTTAGTTCGCCTTATTGCGTCGGGGATTTGTCACACTAATGTTCTAATACAAATCAAGCTTACCATTATATATTTTACCATTGGTTCTTGTAAATTTATGTATCATAAAACGAGCAGTAGTTTTGAATAAGGAAAAATATAATCCGGTATTTAAAAAATTACATACGATTCTCCAGTCTATTTTAATATCAATGAGGTTTTTAATTATATATATAATTTAAATGAAGAAGTAATCAATAAAATTGAAGGAGAGCCAAGCCTTCCAAAATTAAGCAACGGGGAACTTGTTGAAAATCGCCATATTTACTTTAATGAAAAACTTGAACTCACTTCTTCTAATACTTCAAAGGCAACAAAAGCAAGTAATGGTCCTTTTAATGGTGAATTTAATAGATTCCTGTCTAGATTTGAAACCAAATTAACAGATAAGCGGTTGGAATTTCTGTTATTAAATCAAGATGTAGAAGAAAATTCTAAGTATAAAACTGAACATTTTGAAGATATTTTGAAACAATTTATGGGATATCTAGATAAATCAAACGTTACAATTATTGATTTGAGTGGTATTCCGTTTGAAGTTTTAAGCATTACAATTAGCTTAATTTCTCGTCTTATTTTTGATTTTGCATTTCATTATTCTAAGCTACAACATCAAAAGGATGAACTTAACGATATACCATTCATGATCGTCTGCGAAGAGGCACATAATTATATTCCACGAACTGGAGGTATTGAATTTAAAGCAGCGAAGAAATCAATAGAAATAATTTCCAAGGAAGGGAGAAAATATGGTTTGAACTTAATGGTTGTAAGTCAAAGACCTTCTGAGGTATCTGATACAATTCTTTCTCAGTATAATATTATTAATCTGCGTTTAACAAACATTAATGACCAAAATTATATTATTAATCTGCGTTTAACAAACATTAATGACCAAAATTATATTAAGAATCTACTACCAGATAATTCTAGCTCTATATCAGAGATTCTACCTACTCTTGGTGCGGGGAGTGTTTGGTGGTTGGGGCTTCTATTCCAATTCCGAGTATTGTTAAATTAGAGTTACCAAACCCTGAACCAAGATCACAGAGTATTAAATTTCATAAAAAATGGTCAGAAAGTAGGAGAACACCGTCGTTTGAAGAAGTAATAATGAGATGGAGAAAAGAAAATGGATAACTCGTCTTTTTTACTAGTAACTTTTATTACAAATCAATACTTTAACAAGTGAATTTCATGAGGATTGGTTATTAAGAATTGAAATCCTAGAGCTATTAATAAAACATAATCTTTTACTAGAAAAACAAGAGATTCTTTTAAATCAACTCGAAGAAATTAAGAAATTGAATGAGGAATACCCAGTTTTGATTCAAAGAGGACTAATGTTGGCATCAAAATAAGCAATGTGGTTTCAATGTATAAAGATCGTGCAATTTGAACCTTGTTTTAGAGTTAAACTAACATATACTGACTTGGAGGAGTGAGATTATGTTCTTGCAAGGGACCATTATTTCAGGTGAATTTGATTCAAGTATGAATGAATTTTCCTTACAGAAAGTTAAAAATTTCAACACAGAATCGGTCCTTAAAGAAAACCAAATAAATAATATCTATCATTATTTAAAAAAACATCAGCATGAAGAGGATGGGCAAATTATTACTTTATACGATCAAATGCTTGTACGCTTAGCACAGAATGAAGTTAACCAGTTAATTGTTGATTTAGAGAAAGTAATGTCCTTGTATCACTGATGCATATAAGAGTATTTTGTACGAACTAAAGAAGCAGACCCCACTGGATCTGCTTCGGTTTTATGATGGATTTGTTGACCATAATCCAGCTGTTTTAACGAATACTCTTGGATTAAATTTTAAACTAGCGACGACTAATTCTGCAAGGTCTTCTGGGTGCATCACGTTTTCTTCATTGCCTTTAACAAGATTTGTATCAATGGCTAAATCTGTAACGACCGTACTTGGTGTTAAAGCAGTAACACGGACATTATGTTTTCTTACTTCTAGCATAAGTGATTCTGTTAGCCCTAAAACAGCGAATTTAGAAGCACTGTAAGCACTTGTAACAGGAGCACCTTTTTGGCCGGCAGATGAAGAGATATTGATGATATCTCCTGATTTTCTTTCGATCATTCCTGGTAATACTGCTCTTGTTACATTATACACACCCATTAAATTGACTTGGATGATTTTTTCCCATTCTTCTGGTGTTAGATCAAGGAACCCACCAAATTTAGCAACACCAGCATTGTTGATTAGGATATCAATTAGGCCAAAGTCTGATTTGATATGTTCAACAGCATGGGTAACGGATTCAAGATCGGTCACATCTGCTGTTGCTGCAGAAACCTTTACATCAAATTGTGCTAGTTCAGCAGCTACCTTTTCTAGATTAGACATATTTAAGCCGATTAGGCCTAAATGAACGCCTTCTTTTGCTAAGGCGATAGCAGTAGCACGTCCAATGCCTCTTCCTGCGCCAGTAACTATTGCAGTTTTTCCATTTAAAGAAATCATTTTATCACTCCTAAAATTATTACAAATTGAAGTAGTTCATTCTAACAGAAAGACCGCAATCTTGCATGGAAACAGCTTGCGGTCTTTCCTATTTAGAACTCGAAGAATAATATATTTATTCTAAGTTGGCGTGTCTACCGTACATTTTATTGGTATCCAAACCTTTTTTCTCCATGAACCGAAGAATCACAGCGTCGTAAAATAGTAAAAGTGTTTGCTCAAATAATGAGCCCATTGGTTGAATCGTCTTAAAATCACTCTCCGACTGATCTTTAGGTGAGCCAGGCAACTTAATTGTGATATCCGCTAATTGTCCAATAGTGGACTCAGGGAAAATGGTTACAGCTGCAATCGTCCCACCGATGCTTTTTGCCTTCTCAGCCATGGAAACTAAACCTTTCGTTTCTCCTGAACCTGATCCAATGATTAAGATGTCATCTTTTTCAAAGTGGGGTTACTGTTTCGCCAATCACATAGGCATCTATCCCCATGTGCATCATTCGCATGGCGAATGATTTGGCCATAAATCCAGATCTACCTGCGCCTGCAACAAAGATTTTTTTTGATTCAAGAATCCCATTAACTAATTTTTCAGCTTCATCATTCGAAATTAAATCTACGGAGCGATTTAACTCTTTTATGATTTCAGCTAGGTATTGAGTTGTATTCATGATCTGAATTACCCTTGATTAATCATTTGTTGCATTTTGGCAGCAGCAGCTTTTTTATCAGCTTGTCCAGTAATCCCGCCACCTACAATGACAAGGTCTGGTTGTACTTTGATGACTTCTGGAAGTGTGTCTAACTTAATACCACCTGCGATTGCAGTTTTAGCATTTTTTACAACACCTTTGATGGTTTGTAAATCTTCAAAAGAGTTCTTTCCAACTGCTTGAAGATCGTAGCCAGTATGAACACAAATATAATCAACGCCCATAGCGTCCACTTCTTTTGCACGTCCAGCAAGGTCTTTTACAGCAATCATATCAACAAGGATTTTTTTACCTTGCTTTTTCGCTTCTTCAACAGCACCTTTGATTGACATATCTTCAGCAGTTCCAAGAATTGTGACGATATCTGCACCTGCATCAGAAGCTTTCATTACTTCATAACCAGCTGCATCCATGATTTTTAGGTCTGCTAATACCTTTAAGTTAGGGAATGCTTTTTTAACTGCTTTTACAGCATGAAGACCTTCATTGATTACAACCGGTGTACCGATTTCAACGACATCAATATGTTCCTCTACTTCTTTTACCAGCTCAATTGCTTCTGGGATATTGACTAAATCTAATGCTAATTGTAATTCCATCTATATTCACTCCTATAATTTTTTTATTGTTGTACAGTGATAATATCTCCAAAGGGGTAATAATACTTTTACAGTAATATTATCCTTATAGTGCACTATCTGTACCTGCTAGCAATAAGGGATATCATGTTCTCTCGTTGAACAATTGCAAGTATACAACGTATATAACAACAATAAAAGTACGCACTTTTATTTTACATAGTGTTAAAAAGTATACTATGAAAAAATCCGCTTATTTACTATTATTTTAGTTATAACAAGGCAATGTGAAATTTCGCATTGCTTCAATTCTGTATAAGTTTGTTATGGCCAGGGAGAGGATACAGTTGGGGCTGAAGAGAGAGCTGGTTATTATGATCAAGCTGGTGCTACTCGCGACATGTTTCAAGATCATATGCTGCAAATGTTAATTGGTTTAGGAAAAAATGGATTAAGGGTAAAATTCAAAGTATAAAAATGAAATCCGTATTTCTAGCTAATATTAATGAAGTAATGTGAAAAAATATTACGGTAGGTGCAAAAATGGATGAAAAACAAATAGTCGGTGAAAAAGCAGCAGAGTTTGTTAAAGATGGCATGGTTGTGGGGCTTGGTACGGGTTCGACAGTTTTTTATACCATACAAAAGCTTGGTCAGCTAGTGAAGGAAGGCCTTTCCATTAAAGGTATTCCAACTTCTGTTCAAACGGAAGAATTGGCTAAAGAATTAGGCATTCCACTTACAAGCTTTAGTGAAATAGAAAGTATAGATATTGCTATTGATGGAGCAGATGAAGTCAATTCAGAATTAGAACTGATCAAAGGTGGTGGCGGCGCACTTTTAAGAGAGAAAATCATAGCGAGAGCAGCTAAAATATTTATTGTTGTAGCAGATTCATCTAAAAGGGTAGAGAAATTAGGTGCGTTTCGATTGCCTGTAGAAGTTATTACGTTCGGTTATGAAATGACAGAAAAACATATTAGAGCCATTGGTTTAGTCCCGGAAATTCGAATAAACGGTGGAACTCCGTTTATTACTGATAATGGGAACTATATTTTTGACTGCCAAATTCCTGAGCACGTTCAGCCTGAAATGTTAGAACGAATGCTTAACATGATACCGGGAGTCGTTGAAAATGGGTTGTTTGTTGGAATGACTGACTTGGTGATCACTTTAGATCAAGAAAAAAATGTTGTCATGTTAAGAAGGTAAGAACATAAGAGAGAGACTTTGAGTCCCTCTCTTATGTTTTTTATATCTTTACAATGATTCTACCTCTTGCTTGTCCTTTTAAAATAGTAGGCAAGTTTTCAAGTAATTCTTCAAGTGTAATTTCTTTCTGTATAATTTCAGAAAGAGTAGAAGGTTTTAAATCGGTTGCCATGCGATTCCATAGTTCTTGCCGAACATCCATTGGACAATAAACAGAATCAATACCGAGAAGGTTTATGCCACGTAAAATAAACGGAAACACGGTGGTAGGAACGCTTCCTCCACCAGTTAAACCACTGACCGCAACAGAACCATTGTATTGGATTTTACTTAAGATGGATGCAAGTGTCTCTCCTCCGACTGGATCAACCGCTGCAGCCCAATTTTGTTTATCAAGAGTTTTTATTTTACCATTAAAGACATCTTCACGAGAGATAATCTCTTTTGCACCAAGCTTATGTAAAAAAGTATGCTCAGAATTTTTACCCGTACTAGCGACAACTTCGTATCCTCTTTTTGAAAGCATGGAAACAGCTAAACTTCCTACCCCACCAGTAGCTCCAGTGACAAGGACTTTGCCCTTTTCTGGCGATAAACCGTTATCTTCTAACCTTTGAATGGAGAGGGCTGAAGTAATACCTGCTGTCCCCAAAATCATTGATTCCATCAACGTTAAATTTTCAGGTAAAGGGACAATCCAATCACCAGGAATGCGGGCATATTCACTATAACCACCATAATGGGATACCCCAATTTCATAGCTTGTTGCTATGATCTCATCTCCTTCGCGGAAGCGTGGATCTTGAGACGATACGACTACACCTGCTAAATCAATACCTGGAATAAAGGGATAGGTTGTGACGATTTTTCCATTCGGAAATACTAGCTAAACCGTCTTTATAGTTAATCGCAGAATAAGAAACCTTGATTAAAACATCACCTTGAGGTAACTCATTTAAGGTAATATTTTTGACTTGAACAGAAAAATCGTTTTCATTTTTATCTACCATCAATGCTTTAAATTGTTCCATCATTCTTTAACTCCTTTCTTGAACAGCAGAATAGAATTATATATTCACTGCTAATATATAATGTATGGAAGGATATTACAAGTACATACTTTTATTTTATATAGTGAAAAAAGTATACTGTGGGTTATAATAAATATGGAGGTGAAGTGAATGTCACGAATGCAGGATAAGATGTTTAATTGTGAAAAAGAATTAACTCTTTCCGTTATCGGTGGTAAATGGAAGATGCTTATACTATGGCATCTAGGAAAAGAGGGAACGAAGCGATTTGGTGAACTGAAAGCTCTTATGCCAGGGATCACGCAGAGAATGCTAGTTAATCAATTGCGAGAACTGGAAGAAGACTTGATTGTAGAACGCAAAGTCTATCCCGTGGTTCCTCCAAAAGTAGAATACTCCCTTACTGAACAAGGAAGAAGCTTGATGCCGATTCTCGATGCTATGTATAACTGGGGGAAAGATTATATGGAAACTGCTGGGTTGAATCCTTTAGTAAGACAAGAGTCGATTAGGTAAATTTTAACTGGTAATCTAAGGTTGACTCCGGCCAAGGGGGTCAACCTCTTTTCATGATAATTTAATAATTATTTTTAGTATTTTGTAATGCCTCAAAATAAAGCTGATAATTAACTTTTATTTTCATTTTTCCCCAAGCGGCTAACCATACCTTTTCGCTGATGGGTTTGGAAAAGGGGCTAAGGGTGTGTGTCCCGATTTGAAGAGGATCCACCTTCAGCTCTTGCATTTTTTTTATGAGGCCCGTAGTTTTCATTTCTAATTCAGTTTCAATTTCCTTATGAAGCTGCATCAGTTCATTTCTGTTGAGGATATTTTTATTACCTTGATATTCCTCAATTCTTCCATTTAGTTTCACGTTTATTGTAACTAGGGAAAGATTTTTATCCAAATCCACATTTACTCTTGAGCGTAGATGTCCAATAACCACATCTAATGGCTGTCAAGCAAAGGGTGATGTTATTACACTGGTTTCTTCAACACTAATGCCGTCACGCTCTCCTTCCATGTAAATCGGTTCTTCATGAATCACTTCTTTTGTGCGGTTTAAATGCTCAACATATGATTTAATTCCGCCTTCGTAGCAGTATTCATTGCGTTTATTTTCAACACGCTTATCCTCAATCGTGATCTTTATTCCCCTGTTAAGGAAGGCAAGTTCACGAAGTCTAGTGGCCAATATAACGAGGGGTATACAGATAACATTTACTCTTTCGCAAATAATATCCACACCTATGAGGGTGGAACGCATGAATCCGGTTTTAAGACTGCGTTAACAAATCCAAAAGGATTTGAAGCCAGGAAGGAAGGGTTATATTTTGTTCCGTCCAATGAAGAAAAACCACCTGTTTTTATTTGCTCCGAATATGTCCTTATTACTGGAAGATATGAAAATATTACGGATGGAACCGAAGGATTGATAGTTTCCTGGTTTCATAATAACAAATGGAAAAGGTTGAAAAGGAGCAGGGATAACTTTATGGTTCAAAGCAAATTGGTTGAATTATCCGCTATAGGTTTTCCTGTTAGTTCCTTAAATCAAAGATTAATGGTTCAGTACCTAACCGCTTTTGAAAGGGCGAATTTGGAAAACATACCAGTTGAAAAAGCTAGTGAACAAATGGGTTGGAGTGAAGATGGGTTCCTGTTAGGAAATGAGTTTATAGGTTCCGGTTCTTTGTCATTCGTCAGCAGCGACAAAGGTGAAGAACAGTTTGCAAAACATTATACCAGCAAAGGCGATTTACATCCTTGGTTAAACATGATTGAAGCGATTAAGTCTTATCCAAAGGTAATAGCTGGGGTTTAAGCTTCCTTTGCTTCCCCGTTGATAGGTCTTTTTGATTCAAAGCCCTTTATTTTTGAATGGAGTGGCGAAACTTCCAAAGGGAAAACTACAGCGCTAAAAATCGCTGCTTCTGTGTGGGGGAAACCGAATGAAAACGGTATATTAAAAAGGTGGAACAGTACACCAGTTGCAATAGAGAGGTCTGCCAGCTTAACAAACCATGTTCGGCTATTCCTGGATGATACTAAACAGGCAAACCCTAAATATATTGCCACCTCCGTTTATCATTTGGCTGGCGGCCAAGGTAAAAACCGGGGAAGTATAAAGTTGTATGGAATAAGTAATAAAAGACCGAAGGTGGGATAGATTTTTATCTATCGTACATTGAGAGATTCCAGCTTGTCTACGTGAGCTCAACCAACGAAAAATATCACGACCACGCAGTGCTTCTATTCCATTCTCTATCAAATAGGACAACCTAAGGCAAATCTAGTTAGGCTAAAACGAAATTCTTTAATCGTACCTTTACTATATTTTTTCATACCAATAGCTGTTCGAATAAACTCCTCTATCTGTTCCTGAAGCTTTCCAATAAGGGGTTCATTGATAGGAGTTGTTTTAGTGTATTTTCGTCGTAGGGAAGTCATTGGTTTTTTACGTGTATTGGTTTCTAAATAAATCTTTGGACTTTACTTCATTAATAGGATGAGATTCTATTGTAGCTGCAATTTCAGGATTTTCAATTCTTGCATAATGAAGTGTAGTTGTCGTTCTTTTATGGCCAAGCCAATCCTTAATATGTACAATATTTTCCCCTTCCTTGAATAGGTGCGTAGCACAAGTATGACGCAATTGATGAGGACGTAAAGGTTTACTCCACATCTCAGAGTATGACTTGAAGGTTACTCAAATTAGATTATTGGTCATCGGTTCTTTTCTCCATGTGAGGAACAGTGGATCATCTATACCAAGGTCCTTGCGTGTAGACAGATAAATCTCAAGTAATTATTCTAGAACTTCAGTAGCAAGTGGCACTCGTCGGTCTTTCCGTCCTTTGCCAGCCCGAATACAAAGCACCTGATCCTCCCAAAGAACATCACGAAGTTGAAGATTAGCTACTTCACCAGCTCGTATTCCAGTTGCATTCATCAGGGAGAATAAAGCTAAATTTCGCTTTCGTATAGGATCAAACTGACGTCTACCTAAAGAGGAATCGACCTGTCTTCTTAATTCTTTCAGACATTCCTGTATTTCATCAAAAGAAGCAACTTCAGGAAGAGACTGGCGAGCATCCAAGATAGTATAAGATAAATACTCACTGGGGTTGTCGGTACAATATTCCTGTTGAATTAAATATTTATAAAAGGAACGAATCTGGCTTACAATAAGGTTTCGGTAGCCAAGAGATTTTCCCTCAGTACGTTCAATACAATAGTTTTCAAGATTAACTAGTGTTACAGATTGGAAGTCTAGGGAATGATCCTCAAGATATTTAATTAGTTTCTTTAATTCCCTCCAAGTACTTAAAATACCTTTCGGTGTAAATCCTCTAACGAAAGTCTGGTATTCGCGATATTCTTCAATAATAGATTACATAATCTTATCTCCTCTAGAGTAGTTTACAAGATCAAACGATCTTGTCTATGCTTAAATGGATTATGTATCTATCTTATATCGCTAAAAAGACGTACTTCGATTCTATTCCCCATGATAAACTCCTTGAATTAATTAAAGAGGAAGTTGTTGATGGTAGTGTTTTGGCACTAATTGTACAGTTCCTAAAGTCGGGAATCCTTGAAAATGGTATCTTCTATCAAAATGAAAAAGGGAGTCCGCAGGGCGGTGTAATCAGTCCACTTCTGGAGAGTGCTGTTTGCTATGGGTCGTGATGGAAGTCTACCAAAGTCACTAGGTAAGCTCCACCCACGGTACCAGACCCCATGGAACGCACTTCATTTTGGATTTGTCCTTGTTATTGTAGTTTGTGCAATTCTTGCCATTTTATGGGGGCCCATGAATGTGTGGATTTGGTGTGCTCAAGCAACCGTATTCTTCGCAGTTCTTACTTATATTTTTGTAAATCTCTCCAATATTCTATACTATTAGCGTTTTAGGAGGACTTCTTTCCACTGGTTTTGGAAGGGTCTTGTTCCAGTTCTGGGAATCTTGGTTCTTGCCTATACCCTTTACCAAGCATTCTTCGTAAGCTTATGGGGAGCTGACTTCGCCCTTGGAAAAAGTGTGATCTTGGCTTGCCTACTCTTTGCATTAATTGGTGTATTATATGTTGCTTGGTTAAGTAAACGCCGACCTGAACTGTTTCAAAAAGCAACTTTCTCTGACGAAAAAACTGATTCGTTAGATTCATAGTCTAATCATTGTTTAGGTGTTATCACTCCAAAAACACTCCAGACCCTTGAGTGGGTTTTGGAGTGTTTTTGAATAATAGCCGGGTGTCAGGCACCATTCGTGCACAAATTAGAAGATTTGTCCACTGTAGGCACACAAGGTTTGGGTTTTTCCATTCCATTCCATTCCATTCCATTCCATTCCATCCCATCTTAAAGAATCGAATACCCACTATCCTTAACATCCGTAATAAACATATGCCCAGGAGCATGTGTAATCATTAAATCCGGTTTACTGGACATGGCAACAGATTGAGGTGTAACTCCACAAGCCCAAAATACCGGAATTTCACCTTCTTTTACAGTAACGGGGTCGCCGAAATCTGGCTTAGCAAGGTTTTGAATGCCAATTTCTTCAGGGTTGCCAATATGAATAGGCGAGCCGTGTACTGCTGGGAATCTGGAAGTTACTTGGACGGCTCTTATGACGTCAGCCGCTAAGAATGGACGCATACTAACGACTAAATTTCCTTGAAACACACCTGCTGGTTGACAAGGAATATTGGTGATGTACATTGGAACATTCCGGTTTTCTTCAATATGCCTGATAACAAGCCCATTTTCGATTAAAGGATTTTCAAATGTGAAACTGCAGCCGATTAAAAAGGCTACCATATCGTCTTTCCAATATGCCCCAATATCGGTTAACTCCTCAACAGGGATCCCCTTTTTATAGATCCAGTATTTAGGTAAGTCAAATCGTAAATCTGCGAACGGTGCTGTCAGCTTAGGAACAGGAGAGCCAATATCGGTTACTTCGATCAGCGGACAAGGTTTAGGGTTCCTCTGGCAAAATAGTAAAAAGTCATAAGCTAGGGCATTAGGCAAGATGACGAGATTTGCCTGCGTATGCCCAGGTACAAATCCGGCTGTCGGACCGGTAAATTCATTTTTACGTACTAAACTTCTTAATTCTCCAAGGTCAAGGTTTCGTTCCATATCATTCCATCCGTTCTCTATTTCGTTTAAAGAAACCTATAACCGAATCTTTCAAACAAAAGAAGACTAACGTAAGATTTGAGACAATAAACCAGATTAACAAGAGGTATGTGATGATAACAAATCCATTTTGGCTTAATTCCATGATTAGAGTCCTCCCTTATTGAAAACTGCTTGAAAATGGAATTCCCGATCAGGTGCAAACAATGTGCCAAGTAACGGTATACCGGCAGCAATCACATGTGAAATGAGATAGCCCTCCCATAAAGGAACAATAGGTTGAATAAGTCCAGCGCCAGGAAGTACGGCTAAAATGAGGGCTGAAAGGGTCCCGATAATCAAGCCCCAAAAAGCAGCATTTTTATTAAGATTCTTCATGAATACGGATAAAACGAACGGCCATGTCATGGCAAGTGTCAACGCCCCTACAGCGTAATTCAGATACAAGATCGAGAACTGAGCTAAGCTAAAGAGTGCAATACCTAAACCCGCGACGATTACGACGATACGTGCCACTTTAATTTCTTTTTTTGGATCCATAGGTCCATTTTTTCGAATATAAGTGAGGTAAATATCCCGAACAATCAGCGTGGATAAGGCATTCAGACAGGAATCGGTTGTGGACAATATAGTCGCAATCATAATGATTGCCATGGCGTAAGCTCCCCACGTTCCGAGCAGCTCACCCACAACAGCAGGAAAGATCTCAGAAGGATTCACATCAAAACCCTTAGCCAAACCAATCATCCCAATAAGTCCTGCTACAGCTGGGATTGGCAGCCATAAAAGGGTTGTCCCAAGAATCAGCTTGGATTCAGTACCTCTTTTACTGGCATAAACACGCTGCCATACACTTTGATCAATAATGGCATAGTTAATAAATGAAAGAACACTAACTAACAGCCATCCGGTAACACTTTCTTTTGTATAGAGCAGGGTTGCTGTTTTAACAGATGAATGGGCAAGTCCTTGATAAATTTCTGCTGGACCTCCAGCGACCCATAACGTAACAGGGATAATGATGGCAAGTAAAATGAGCAGCATGCAAAATTGTACAACATCCGTACCAATAGATGCTCTTAAGCCTCCAATAGCGACATAAATCGTAACAATTAATGAGCCTATTACGACAGCCGCTGCATGAGGGATGCCAAATGGAACAGTAGACGCTTGGAGGAAGTTTACTCAGCCGACTCCACCTCCACTGTATCACGAATTATTTGCTGCCATGTTCCAAGGTAACTTACAGATAGATGGCGATATCAAGGAGTTAATGGCAAATCTACGGGCAATGACTCGCCTTCTGGATGTAACAAGAGAAGTTCAACTTACAGTAGCATAAAAAGGAGGATAAAAAATGAGTAAATTATCTACGGTTAAAGGTCGTTATGTTTACGTAAATGTACAAGATGTTGAATACAAGGTTTACTTTGAGGAAAATGGTCAAGGTATCCCTCTTGTTTGTCAACATACGGCTGGTTCTGATAACCGCCAGTGGCGCGGACTTTTAGAGGATGGAAACATAACCAAAAATTTCAGGGTTATTGCTTATGATTTACCACGTCATGGAAAATCAGATCCTCCACATGCTGTTGAGTGGTGGAAGGAAGAATATAAACTTACTACCCAGTGGTTTCTTCAATTTGTTAGAAGTTTTTGTGAGGAGCTTGAACTTGAAAATCCTGTATTCATGGGAAGTTCATTTGGTGGAAATGTAGCCCTGCAACTCGCTCTTGAATATCCGGATTACTTTAGAGCAACCATTCCTGTCGAAGGAGCCGATTATACTCCAGGCTATTTCGTGGATTGGTGGAACCATCCTCATACGCATGGTGGAGAGGTTTGTGCATCTGGGACTTGGGGTCTTATGGCACCACAAAGCCCTGAAAAAGATCGTCGTCTAACATGGTGGTATTATAGCCAAGGAGCACCAGGTGTTTTTAAGGGGGATCTTTATTTCTATAGTGTTGATCATGACCTTCGTGGAAAACTACACCTAATCGATGCTGAAAAATGCCCTGTATATTTAATGACAGGTGAATATGATTACCTATCTACTCCTGCGGATTCAAAACGTACTGCCGATCAAATCTCTGGAGCAAAATTTGTGGAAATGAAGGGAATCGGGCATTTTCCAATGAGTGAAAATTATGAGGTATTTGTTAAATACTTAGAAGAAGTTCTTCAAGATATCTTAATGAAAGAAAAAGCATTAGTAATAAAATAGACCGTCAAGTTTTGTTTGACATCATACAGGGGAGGCGCTAAGTCGTCTCGTCTGTTATTTTTTATCCTTTTATAACAGATGACAAGTATTTAAGTCAAAAGGAGATGAAAGAAGGATGAAACATTACAGTATGTACATAAACGGCGAGTGGTTTAACACCCGTAACGTATTAGAAGTGGAAAATCCTGCCACAAAAGAAATCGTTGCGTCAGTTCCAAATGGTGGGAGTGACGAAGCAAAAATTGCAGTAAATGCGGCACATGCAGCATTTTCTACGTGGTCGAAAACAACGGCATATGAACGCAGTGAATACTTAAAAAATTGGTTTACTCTCATCGAGCATAATCAAGAAGAAATTGCTAAAACGATGACGATGGAACAAGGAAAACCATTAAAAGAGGCACTAAGTGAAGTGCAGTATGCAAATAGTTTTTTATCATGGTATGCTGAGGAAGCAAAGCGTGTATATGGGGAAACGATTCCAGCTTCTCATTCACATAAACGCCTGCTTATTCAGAAACAGCCAGTTGGCGTTGTCGCAGCGATTACGCCTTGGAACTTCCCTGCGGCCATGATTACAAGAAAAGTAGCCCCGGCATTAGCGGCTGGTTGCACGGTTGTTGTTAAACCAGCAGAATCTACTCCGTTAACCGCTTTGCTATTAGCGAACTTCGCACACGAAGCAGGCATCCCCAAAGGGGTTATCAATGTGGTTACTGGAGATCCGAAAGAAATCGGAAACGTTTGGCTAGATGATCCACATGTAAAGAAAATTACCTTTACGGGTTCCACGGAAGTGGGTAAATATTTGATGAGGCGTGCAGCAGATACCGTGAAAAAGGTTTCGCTTGAATTGGGCGGTCATGCTCCGTTCATTGTTATGTCTGATGCCAATATCAAAAAAGCGGTCGAGGGCGTTATTCAATCAAAATTCCGAAATGCCGGTCAAACATGTATATGTACAAATCGAATTTATGTGCAAGAAGGCATCGCCGCATCATTTATACAAGAGTTCGCTGCAGCAGCTGCGTTATTAAAAGTCGGTAGCGGCTTTGAAGAAGGTACTGACATCGGTCCACTCATTAACTACAATGCAATAGAAAAAGTACAAAGCCATATCTCTGATGCAGTAGATAAAGGCGCTAAAGTATTAGTAGGGGGCAATCAGCTTATTGCAAAGAACGGCTATTATTTTGAACCAACGGTGTTAAGTGGGGTAACAGATGAAATGGTTTGTATGAAAGAAGAAACATTTGGACCGCTTGCACCGATTACGACCTTTAAAACGGAAGAAGAAGTGATTGAGCGTGCAAATAACTCTCCTTATGGATTAGCTGCATATGTATATACTGAAAATCTTGGAGGTTCGATTCGTATAAGTGAGGGCTTGAAATTTGGAATCGTTGGTGTGAATGACAGTACTCCATCTGTTTCACAGGCACCATTTGGTGGATTCAAAGAAAGCGGCTTAGGACGTGAAGGCGGCCATTACGGTATTGAGGAATTTTTGGAAGTAAAATACATTTCAATAGGCATATAATCTGAGCGAAAAAAATGGTCTTAAAGGTGCCCGCCGTGCGCCTTAGTTCTCAAAACGTTAATTGTGGCGTTTCAAAGGCTCTCAACCGATTTGGTTGGGGGTCTTTTTTATGACTTAACACTGTTTTTGACCAGCTAAACTTTGTTTTTTCAATAAATCTAAGAATATCATTTAGGGACTGATTGTTTTTTTCTGTTGTTACTGGCTTAAACAAATCCCCCTTTTAGAAACGACTCGTTCAAGGGTTACCTTTTGCGGCATTTGCTCTGCAAAATAATTTGCAACAAAGGTATTTATTTTTCTTGTTTGTTCGAATGTATAATCTGGCTGAATAGGTATAAATATTTGCATTCCTGAAGAACCTGATGTTCTTGGTACCGACAATAGATCGAGTGATTCAAGAAGTTCCTTCAGCCTGATTGCTACCTCTAACACCAGATTAAAGCTATTATGACCAGGTGGATCCAAGTCGAATACCATTTCCATTGGATAATCGGGTTTATCATGGCGGTCAAATGGAACGTGAAATTCAATCGCACCGTAGTTGGCTGCCCAAACTAGTGTTGCCCTATCATTTAACAGAGTCCTCTCCTTCTCTTTATAGAAAGTACTGCTAACCCATTCGTGCGCAGTCTCAGGAACCGACCTTTTTTCGATATTCTTGCCATTTATTCCATGTGGGTAGATCCAAACCATGGAAGTACCTCTTTTTTATTTATTTTTTAATCAAAATAAGACAATAAAGTTACTTACTAATCTGTGTACAGTTACTGTCCTTTATTTTTTTCATTATTTCCTAACGGGTGTATATATTGTGAGAAAGTTCATCTGTTCCCTAGTTGTCTATTTGGTATAAAGCCCATCTCAATTAAGACAGGCTTTATACATTATCACTTCTGAAATTGTCCTCCTATTTGTCCTCCGATGTTTTAAATTGCATTTAAAATATTTAAGTCAAATTTACTAAAAGTGCTGATTTAAAGCCTTTTTTTAAACACTATTTTTTTCTATTATAATTGAAAATGAATGGGCGGCATGATGTAATTTAACCACTCTCTTTTGAGAAATGGTTAAGTGCATTTACCGACCAAACTGTGAAGCAGTCATGTAAATATTTTATATCAATAGCAAAAACCACTTCCTATAAAAATTAGGGAGTGGTTTTTTTGCAACTTGGAGAAAGTGCTTGAGTTCCCGTTTTTCTAAATAATTAGGTAAATCTTTTCTCCCTTCTAATTCTTCGATTGTCTTCTGCTGTTTGTGAACATGAGTGAATTCTGTCGGATCTTTCTTTAAAACTTCCAATTCTACAGCTTTTCTAAAAAACATTTTTCCAGTACGGTGAACTCCATCAATTGTGTTTTGGATATATTTATCCTCTTTTCTTTAAATCATTTAAAGCGTTTTGGTAATTCAGTTGAAGCTGGTTCAAAACGAAATACTTTAGCCTCCTCTGGCCGGTCTCTCGGACATCATATTCAACTGTAATAAGGCTAACTAGGCTACTCCGTGTCGAGCATATGGAGGTTAGTCGATTCCACCAGTTTCATCTCTCTTTGGAACTATTTTGCATATTTTCCAGCCCCAGTGGGCAAATTTTATCAGTAAGACTTTGATGGAAAATGCTATTTTGGGGGATATATAAGTGATTTATAATAAAGAGCAGTTAAGAGAAGAAGCGCATAAAGCAGCGTTAAGACACGATCCTTTCATAAGCCGAAAGCCATCTGCCCGCTTTTTACAGTCTAATGAATCAGACTTAGAGAAATTGCGCGGCTTTGTTAACGACTTAAGAGATAATCGTTCTTCCTGTTCACAGCCGGCTGAAGAATGGTTACTAGATAATGCGGAATTTTTGGAAGAACAGGTCCTTGTAGTAAACCAAGGTTTAACGAAAGGGTTTGTTAACTCTTTACCCCATCTAAAAAAAACGGGGGATTCCAGAGTATTTTCTATTTGTACAGACTACCTTCAATTTAACGACGGGCATTTGGAAATGGATTCATTTATTTCCTATCTCCAGTCATATCAAGAAGTTTCCCTATTGAAAATGGCTGAAGTTTGGGCGATGCCACTTATTATAAGGGTGGCTTTGATTCGTCGTCTGGCCGAAATCATGGATACAGTCAAGGAAAGACGCGATGTTTGTTCGTTGGTTGAGAAGTTACTTTCCGGTATCAAGGCATCGGAGATCACTCCAGAAAAACTGAAGCAAGTATTAGAGGAAGCTGGACAAGAAATGCCTCTTTCTGGACTGATGATTGTCCATTTGGTAAAACATCTGCGCGAACGTGCTGATTATACAGCAACAGTAGGAGAATGGCTCATTTGCAAATTGGAGAATGGACCAGAGAGCCTTGATCACATATTGTCATATGAATTTCAGCTCCAAGCAGCCTTTCAAGTGACAACAGGTAACCTAATCACAAGTATGCGTAAGCTTTCTCGCTGGGATTGGAATGAAACCTTTGAGCAAATTAGCATGGTTGAACAATCGCTGCGGAAAGAGAGGACAGGCTTTTATTCGCAATTGGATTTCTCTAGTCGTGACACTCTCCGAAAGAGGGTCGAGCAGCTAGCGAGACGTTTAAATCTGCCTGAAAACCTTGTGGCAGCACAGGCAGTGGAGCTCGCGGATAAATATGGAGAGGAACCATCTGTTGAGGTATCACAAAAAGGGGAAAATAGTGAAGAATTAGCAGAAAAATACGGAAAGGAGCTTCACGAGAGAAATAGCACGGAGAGAAATCGTCCATTATTTGTTGCATATTACTTATTAGATCCCAATGGCATTATGCAATTGAGACAAGCGTTAAAGATGTGCGGTAAACCACGAACTCTCCCTGAAACAGGGTTAATGCGCCGTGCAACTGGAACGTATTTTAATATGTTAGCAGTATGCTTCGTTGTTTTCTTGCTTGGCTTTTCAATCTGGATAGGTTGGGATGAACTTTTTTCACCAATTCAATGGCTTGCTATCCTAGGAATCCTCTTGTTCCCGGTGACAGAGTGGGCGGTTACTTCAGCTCATTGGTTCATTGAACGTGTCAAAGGTCCAGTCCCGTTATTGCGATTTGATTTTTCAAAAGGAATTTCAGCTGATGCGAAAACGATGGTTGTGATTCCAGTCATCTGGTCATCAATAGCAGAAGTGAAGGAGTTGGCAGAACGGCTTGAATTGCATTATTTGGCGAACCGGGATTCCAATCTCCACTTTGGGTTATTGGGCGACTTCAAGGATGCGGAGACAGAGTCTCTCGAACAGGATGAAGTCATTTTAACAGCAGCCAAACGAGAAATTGAACAATTGCGAAATACCTACTCCAACACAAACTTTCATCTCTTTCAGCGAAAGCGGAAATGGAACCCGTCTGAGGGTGTATGGATGGGATGGGAGAGAAAGCGAGGAAAGCTAGTCGAATTTGTGGAGTTTCTAAAAGGGAGAGAGGATACCAGCTTCGCTTTTTTCGAGTCAGATTTGAGTTTACTTCAGGATGTTCGTTATATCATTACTCTCGATTCTGATACGCAGCTTCCACTTGAAAGTGCACAGCGAATGATCGGTACGCTGCATCTACCATATAATCAGCCGGTTCTAAATGATACGAAGACGAGAGTGATAGAGGGCTACGGTGTGCTTCAACCAAGACTCAGTATGAGTCATCAGGCCTCAATGAGTTCGCGTTTTTCCAGTCTTTGGTCAACAAATCCAGGGTTTGATCCATATGCGTTTGCTGTTTCTGATCCGTATCAAGATGCGCTCGGTCAGGGGATTTTCACTGGAAAAGGAATATTTGAAGTCGATACGTTTTATCAAGTGCTATGTGAACGGATTCCGGACAACCGGGTGTTGAGTCATGATTTACTTGAAGGTGGTTTCCTGCGCGCAGGCCTACTTTCAGATATCGAATTAATTGACCATTATCCGGCTAAGTTTATTGTCTTTCAAAAGCGGCAGCATCGCTGGGTAAGAGGAGATTGGCAGCTATTACTATGGTTACTGCCAAGATTGTATAACCGAAGAGGTGAACTGATGCCAGTCGATTTGTCTGTGCTGACTCGGTGGCAGATCATTGATAATTTGCGGCGGAGTCTATTGTCTACGACACTATTTGTCACCCTTCTTTTAGCAGTCACGATCCTTCCGGGTTCACCTTTACGCTGGATAGCTTTTGTGGCTGCAACATGGTTCTTGCCGGTTCTTCGCCAGATTGTCACCGTTCAGACCGGTTTAATGAATCTGCGTAGTATTTTGAACACGACGGTTCAAGTCTTGTTGGGGATTGTTATCCTGCCGTTTCAAATTGTCCTTTTGCTTGATGCAATTGGTAGAACGTTGTACCGTTTATTATTTTCAAAAAAACGATTGCTCGAATGGGTCTCATCAGATGAAGAGAATCGCAAGAGCAATCAGAAGGGTGCTCCCTTGTTACAAGGCATGGCGGGAGGTTATGTTCTTTGTATTTTGTTTTTGGCGGCAACATTATTTAATGAAAATATCGTGGTGCAAATCATTGGGCTTACATTGAGTGTGATGTGGATGTGTGCTCCATTCGTGATTAGATGGCTCGATCAGCCGTCTCCACAGGATCGTATTACTTTTTCGGAAGATGAGATGGAAGAACTGACGAACCTGGCTCAGCAAATATGGTCTTTTTATGAAGATTATGTTACCGAAAAAGAGAACTGGCTACCTCCTGACAATGTGCAAATGGAACCGCCGAACGGGGTGGCGCATCGAACCTCTCCTACCAACATCGGGATGTATCTTACCTGTGCTTTAGCAGCGAGGGATTTTTCGTTTATTGATACCCCTGGATTAATTTTGCGGTTGGAGAGGACATTGGAGACGCTTGAGCGGATGGAAAAGTGGGAAGGGCATTTTTACAATTGGTATGACACTGAGACACTGAACCCGTTATCGCCAAGGTATGTATCAACAGTTGATTCAGGAAATTTAGTTGGCTGTCTAATTACAGTAAAAGAAGGCTTAGCCGAGTGGCTAGAAGCCTTTGATAAAAAGGAAAATCCAACTTACCACTTTCATAACGATGAAACGATGAAAATTGCTTTTTCCGAAGAAATCACACCGGATTTCTCGAGAAGACTAAATGGTAAGAAGGTAAGTGTTAATTGGCGGGATAGGGGTCAAATGTTGCTTAAACGTTTAGAAGAATTGATTGAAGAAACTAATTTCCAGCCTTTATTTGATCACAGAGCCAAGTTATTTTCCTTAGGATACCATGCTGATCGTAATACACGGGATGAGGTGCTTTATGATTTAATGGCGTCTGAGGCAAGAATTGCAAGCTTTGTCGCGATTGCGCTTGGTCAAGTGTCGGTATCCCACTGGCATGTACTTGGAAGAACGATGACCAGGGTTGGGAAACGACCCGTCCTCTTGTCCTGGTCTGGTACGATGTTTGAATATTTAATGCCATGGCTGTTAATGAGGACTTATCGAAAAACATTGTGGGAAAATACGTATGCGGCGGTTGTTGATCGTCAAATTCAATACGCACACCAGCGAGGAGTGCCATTCGGGATCTCTGAGTCAGGCTATTATGCGTTTGATTATCAAATGAATTACCAGTATCGGGCCTTCGGTGTTCCGGGTCTCGGATTTAAACGGGGACTTGAACAAGACTTGGTTATCGCACCTTACGCTACGATCATGGCTCTCCCATTTGCAAAGGGTGAGGCTTTGGATGCTTTGAAAAAAATAGAGCAGTTAAATGGTCGAGGAAAATATGGCTTTTATGAAGCAATGGATTTTACGCAAGAACGGCTGCCTAATGGTAAGCAGCATAAGGTGATTCAAAGTTTTATGGCCCATCATCAAGGTATGAGCTTACTGACCCTGGCGAACCTATTACTGCCAAAAACAATGGTGGAGAGATTCCATCGTAACAAACAAATTCGTTCAGCAGAATTGCTCTTACAAGAACGAATTCCGAAAACTCCTAAGTATATTAAGCATCCAGCTTTGGGTCGTGTGCACAAGCAAAATTCAAAAAGTACTCAGGATGCTGCAAAAATAAGAGAATATATTTCACCTGACACAAGGGTTCCTGAGGTCAGCGTTCTTTCAAATGGTTCGTTCACAACAGTCGTAACGAATACCGGCAGTGGTTTTAGCCAGTATAAAGGTTTATTGGTCTCTAGATGGCGCGAAGACCCGGTAATGGATCCATGGGGGAACTATGTTTATATTAGGGATATCTCCGAAGATAAACTATGGTCACCGTCTTACCAACCATGCCGAGTGGAATCTTCTGAACAACGCGTACAATTTGGGTTAGATCGTGCAACATTTATGCGGGTGGATGGAGACGTTAAGACAAGTATGGAGATTTGCGTTTCATCAGAGATGAATGCGGAGCTGCGTAGAATAACTTTGACAAATAGCGGTGAAGAAGCAAAAGTTTTGGAGGTTACTACTTTTGTTGAGTTAGCTTTGTCCAACCCAATAGCAGATGTTGCCCATACTGCATTTAGCAAGCTTTTTATTCGGACTGCTTTCGATGCTGAATCAGGCTGCCTTGTTGCTGGCCGAAGACCGCGTGAAGCGAAGGACCAGACACTTTGGTCGGCACATTCACTCTTGGTTGACGGTGATACTCTTGGATCGGTTGAATTTGAAACAGACCGTTCTAGCTTTATTGGCCGGGGCTATCGACTATCCGATCCCCAAGGAATCCGGACTCGCCTTCGTGGTAAGGTTGGTTCGGTGGCCGATCCGGCCTTTGTGATGAGAAGGCGCATCTGTATTGAACCTGGTAAGCAAATTCAATTAGTTGCTGTAACTTCGGTTAGTGAGACAAAGGAAGATGCGATCGAAATTGTGCGTAAGTTTGCTCCTGATCAAGCAGTGGAACGTGCGTTTCAATTATCATGGAACCGAGGACAGATTGAGATTCGTAATCTGCATTTAACGAATCAAGAGGCAACTGATTTTCAAAGGCTGGCAGGTCACATTTTATATACTTCTCCGCTCAAGAAGGACCGAGGGAAAAGTATTTTAATTAATACAAAAGGTCAGTCTGGACTATGGAGTTTTGGGGTATCTGGGGATCGACCGATCGTCCTCTTACGAATTGAAGACCGCAGCCAAATGCCGTTCGTTGTTAAAATGTTAACAGGTCATGAATACATAAGGCGACTTGGTCTTTTATTCGACCTTGTTCTCCTTAACGAGTCGGAGGAAGGCTATTATCAACACTTGCAAGAAGCACTTCAGCAGGTGGCAGAACATGGAGTTGATCGTTTTGGTGTAGGTTTGTCCGGTGTATATGTCATTGCCTCAAATCAATTGTCTGCGGAGGACAAAGCATTGTTGATGGCAGTAGCTCGTGTCGAGCTCCGCGCTGGCGGAGCTAGTTTAGCGACACAAATGCGATTGCCTAAGGGTGAAATGGAAAATGGGATGCATAAGATTGGAACGCCAAATGGGCTGCTTAAGGATGAAACGGAGAATGGGTTGCCGGAACAACTGATTCCGGTGCCTTCTACTAAAAATAAGAATGTTTTTTCTGGGCAAACAATACAAGAGGAAACGAAAGAATGGTTATTTTTTAACGGTTGGGGCGGGTTTTCCCCCGATGGAAAAGAGTACCGGATCATGATCAAAAATGGAAATCATTTGCCGGCGCCGTGGATTAATGTCCTGGCCAATCCTCGTTTTGGCTCTCTCATTTCCGAAATGGGATCGGGTTATACGTGGTGGCGGAACAGCCGTGAATGCAAGCTAACGCCATGGTCCAATGATCCCGTCCTTGATCCACCGACGGAAACAGCTTATTTAAGAGATGAAGAAAGTGGTAAGGTGTGGTCCGCCGCACCATCAGCAGTCCATTCAAACGAGCCATATAAAATAACGCATGGCAAAGGATTTACAAAGTTTGATCACGAAAGAAACGGCATTAAACACGAAATGCTGGTATACGTACCATTAGAAGATCCTGTGAAAATCATCAGGTTGAAGCTGCAAAACAAGACTTCGGAACAAAGGCACATTTCTTTGACCTATTATGCCGAATGGGTTTTAGGGGTACAGCGACAAGCGAATGCACCGTTTATTGTGACCGATTGGGTTGAGTCTGAGCGGGTCATGATAGCCAAAAACACGTATCAAGAAACCTTCCGGGATGCAACCGTATTTTTAGGGATTTATCCGCAGCGGGGTGCTGTTACAGGTTCCGGTGAAGTGAAAGATTCCGGTATAGCAGCTTGGCAAGATTCAAGTGGAGCACCGGGGGAAATTCCAGGTTCTGATGCAGCAAAGGAACAGGATTCTATTACTGCTCCTGACCAAGTTCGAGGATCTGTTTCTGCTTCTGACCATTCATACGATCTTACTTGGACGGCGGACCGCAACGAATTTATTGGACGAAATGGAAGCATGGAACATCCAGCGGCAATGGGACGCGTTGGTTTATCGTGTCGGACAGGCACGCATTACGAATCTTGTGGTGCGATTCAGACTAAGCTAACGCTAAAGCCAGGTGAAGAACAGGTTGTCTATATTTTGTTAGGCTGTGACGACTCTAAAGAGAGAGTCTTACAATTAGCCAGGAAATACAGCCAATCTTCAGCTTGTGAACAAGCGATGGATGAGGTTATTGCTTTTTGGGACCATCATTTAGGCCAAATACAAGTGTCAACCCCGTCGAAGGAAACAGATTTTTTGTTGAACGGGTGGTTATTATATCAATCGCTTGCATGTCGAATATGGGCAAGAACTGCTTTTTATCAAGCTGGAGGAGCATTTGGCTTTCGCGATCAATTGCAGGATTCGCTCGCACTCCTGCATACGATGCCGGAAAAAACAAGAGAACAAATTGTGCTCCACGCGTCCCACCAATATTTAGAAGGGGATGTGCAGCATTGGTGGCATGAAGAAACTGAACGTGGTATCCGCACGACGTTTTCTGATGATTTATTATGGATGCCGTATGTGGTTTCACGGTACATCGAGCATTCGGGTGATCGAACGGTTTTGGACGAAGTCGCACCGTTTCTAATTAGTGAACCGCTTGCTGAGGGTGAACACGAACGCTATGAGCCGACCGTACGCTCTTCAGAAACGGGCACGGTTTATGAGCATTGCCTGAGAGCGATCGATCGGGCTTTGAGCCGGATTGGCGAGCATGGTTTGCCATTAATCGGAGTGGGGGATTGGAATGATGGCATGAATCAGGTTGGGGTGAAAGGACGAGGCGAAAGCGTGTGGCTCGGCTGGTTTATTTGTGACGTGTTGAACCGGTTTGCCGAGCTTTGCGGATTGCGTGGCGATTCCGAACGGGTGGAAGCATTCCAGAAAATGCGCCAGCAGTTAACAGACTCTCTCAACGAGCAGGGCTGGGATGGTCAGTGGTACCGACGTGCTTTTACCGATGCAGGACAATGGCTCGGCTCAATTCAAAATGAGGAGTGCCGGATCGACGCGATTGCTCAATCATGGTCCGTAATCTCAGGGGCAGCACCAATGGATCGTGCTGTTCAGGCAATGAACTCGTTCGACAGGGAGCTGGTGGAGCGGGATCTTGCAGTTGTCCGGCTGTTGACTCCAGCTTTCGATCAGACCGAACCAAGCCCTGGATATATACAAGGTTATCCGCCGGGAATCAGGGAGAACGGTGCCCAGTATACTCATGGAGTTATTTGGGGCATCATTGCTTGGTGTCAGCTTGGTAATGGTGATAAAGCAATGGAGATGTTTACGATGCTTAATCCGATGACGCATACTCGTACCGACCATGAAGTAAGAAGGTATACAGGTGAACCATACGCAATTGCCGCCGATGTGTATACGGCAGAGCCGAATCAGGGACATTCAGGATGGACATGGTATACGGGTGCATCAGGTTGGTTTTATCAGGCCGGAATTGAGTGGATACTTGGGATTCGGCGACGAGAAACTCGTCTTTATCTTAATCCTCGTATTCCAAGTGAGTGGCCAGGATTTTCGATTACGTACCGATTTGGTAATACTCGTTACCACATTAACGTTAAAAATGGTTCTGGTGGTAATGAATGTGGGTTGACAGTTGACGGGGTGCAAATTCCGATTTCTGAAGAGGAAAAGTCTACAGGACCATTTGTGGAATTACGGGATGACGGGCTCGACCATCATGTGGAATTGAGAATTTAGTAAATAAAAAGGCGTGAACTGAACTTACCTAGCGATATGAGACACATATAAAACACCCTTTAGGCTGCCAGAACTCCGAATTCTTTTGGATAAAAGAACGTAAAAAATATGGTCTTAAAGGCACTCGTCGTGCAGCTCTTCTCAAAACGTTAATTTTACGTTTCATACTCTCAACCAATTTGGTTGGGGGTCTTTTTTATGCTTAAAAAAGCTTTTGATTTCATGGAAATATTTTTGACCACATCTGACTACAAATCATAGCTCGATGTTCTATTGAAATTTTACATATAAAAGTTTTTTATATGTGATTATAATTTTATATCATTTTATTTATTTCAATTATTGCATTATTCTTAGTCATATAAATACTTCTCTAATGAGAAACAGTTCCATGGGGGATATTGTGCATGGAAATACAGAAAACCCAACAAAAACCTTGTCGATACTTTCATGGTCCAAATCTTGGCTATAAAATGGAAAGTTCGGGTTAATGCAAACGGCTCGATAAAACATTTTTTTGTAAAAGCTTATTCGATAAGACGGTAGAACGCCGTGAAAATGTCCTTCGCTGTAATGTGGTTTTACAAAAGCTGTGGTAGTAGTGTTAAAGCAATTTCTGCATTTGAATGCCGAATTGAAGAGGATGAACTGGAGGTGAAGAAGTTTTATGATATCAGAATTGCCATGGCGGCACCGGAAGGATTACTAGTACCAGTTGTGATGCGAATCAGAAAATTTTTGTCACAAACGGTGGAGTCTTTAGTTCCTTAATATCAACGCGGATCTTAAAAAGCCTGCAAGGGGGGATTCTCGGTATGATTAAAATCAAAGATGTATATCGCCCTTTCCTACGATCACTGGATTGGGATGGAAAAAGAAGTCGTTAGTTTCTTGGCACTGTCAACCAGTTATTTGTAAGATCCAGAAACTTAATTATTAGAAGACTAAGAGCTTTATAGTGTGGCTCAATTAAAGCTATTTCGTAGAAGATGGTGCCAGTAGTTCAAATAGGGGAGAATATTATGGAAGCAAAATATTGTAAAGAATCACGAGTTATACGAACAAGTCGTGTATTTCCAAATGACGTAAACAATCACCATACATTATTTGGAGGAAAATTAATGAGTGATGTGGACCAGGTAGCTTCTATTTCTGCGGCTCGCCATAGTCGCAGGGAATGTGTAACTGCTTCAACCGATTCAGTTGACTTCTTATATCCTGTTCGTACAACAGATTCAGTCTGTTTTGAATCATATGTGACATGGACAGGGACATCGTCTATGGAGATTTTTGTGAAAATTATTGCTGAAGATTTAAAAAGTGGTAAACGTACAATTGCAGCAACAGCTCTATTAACATTTGTCGCACTTGATCAACATAAACGTCCAACACATGTTCCACAGGTTATTCCGGAAACAGAAGAAGAGAAAAAATTGCATGAGACCGCACCAGAGCGAGCAATAATGCGGAAAGAAAGAAAACAAAAGAGCAAAAAATTAGCTGCTTTTTTAACAACAAATTATCCTTAAGGTCAACAGAGCTTATATTAATTTATGGCGTATCAGGTCAAAACATGTAAGCCCTGTTATTTTGTTAACGAATAGTATATTTTTCTCTTCTTATAACAGAAAAACTCCACTAAACAACGGTTCAGTGAAGTTTTTCCGTCATTGAGACTATGCAATGACTCTCTCAAGTATATCAATGTCTAACCTCTTTCTATCCAATAAGGATCCATCTGCTGCCTCCCCGGCCACTTCCCCTAAGCCCTCATCTTCGATGATTTGAGCCAGCATCGAACGAACGGCTTCATCATCATCTATTATATGAAAAAGGAACAAATCACCCTTTCTCCATTAAATGATTGATCGATAAGCGGATAGTGAAAATGGACCCTATTCCTTCTAATCTATTCTGCACTGTAATATCACCTTCAAGTTGTTCAACTATCTCTTTTACAAAGGATAATCCCATTCCCGTTGATGGATTTCCGGAATAATCATATTTAGTGGTAAACCCGGGCTTGAAAATTAAATTTTTATTTTTCTGGATAACACCAGGGCCATTATCTTTGATCTGGAATTTAACCAAATGGTTTTCCCTTTCAATACTAATGGTAATCTTGCCCGTATTATCGATGGCTTCTACGGCGTTAGTGACAATATTATTGATAATCGATAAAAGGGTAAAAACATGGTAAGGAGGATGAGCTCCTGTAATGGAATATTCAACTTGAATATTTTTTCCAAGGATACTGGCATATTTTTCATTTGTTCGTTTGATAATGGAAACAAGTTCAACCAGGTTCATATAATCTGTAAAACTTTCATCAGAAATAAGTTTTGAAAGTCCCGCATAAATACGTTGGTTATCCTTTTTTATTTCATGGACTTCTCCGGCTATTGTCAATGCCTGCCTGCCGAGGTCCTCGACTGTATGGGCAGTCGTCCCTTCGTTTTGCAAAACATTTAAGCATTTGTATAGATCATATGATTTTTTTGTGATGTTTTCAGCATCTAGCAATGTTTTTTTTAAATGAATTGATTCCTCGTATAAATTGGAAATGAGCATGAGCATATGCTCATTTTGTTTTCTTATTTGTTTTTCCCTTGTCTGTGACTCATACAACTTCATGATCGTGAAAAAGCTGACAACCAGAAAGCTATGTGAAATCGCCATAATCAGAATTTCGCTAAGTGCTGCCAATTTAATCGTTGTTCCCAATACGAAATATTGCATCATTATCTCTGTCAAATCCGACAATATTTCGATGGTGATGCCAATCAATCCAATTAAAATAGGACGGTGATAAAATCGGTTTACTTTTGCCAAATAAAAGAAACAAGCATAGGCAAAATAAAAGAAAAAACTAGGAAAATTAGCTTCAAAAGAGGAAGTCAAATTCATATTACCTTGGTTGATGAATTCAAGTAAAATACGAAAGACCACAACTTGTATAGCTGTCAATAAACCAGACAAAATAGCGGGAATTTTTCGGAACAATAACAAAAAGAATAAAAATATTGGTACACCAAAACTGACCCGGAACGTTTCATTAATCGGATAGAAATTTAATTCACCCGCCAAAGGGACTGTTATCATCATCAAAACGAGAATGAATAGTTCTTTTTTTACTAAAGGACTGATGTTCAAGCAGATCACTTCCTCATTTTTCTGAAAATTAGTATACAGATAGATTGGCCACAATACAATGCAAACATTATTATTAGATACTCCAATTTTGTTTGAATAAAAAATTAAACGAAAGATAAAAAATTTTCTGTAGGTTTTTGTTATCTTTTGTAGTTCTAATTATAAAATCAACAATATCATTCTATCAGAAAATAGAAAGCGTTTTCTTTTGAGTGTGAAATGTTTTCCCTAAAAAAGAATTTAGAAAGAGAGGGTTGGAAGAGTTGATTCACAAGGTTAAAAAAAAGGAAAGAGATCAAATCGGGAACCAAAGGCAGGATTGGTTGGATGAATGGGTGGCTCATTATCGTTCCTATGGTACAGGAGGACGATGTGCAAGCTACATTCCTGCTTTGGGAAAGGCAAACCCGTCACAGTTAGGTATTTGTATCGTAGGATCAAATGGACTAGTCGTCAAGTCGGGTGATTGGCAAGTCCCTTTCACATTGCAGAGTATCTCAAAAGTGATCAGCTTTATAGCGGCATGTGTAAGTCGCGGAATTCCTTATGTGTTAGATCGGGTCGATGTGGAACCTACTGGAGATGCCTTTAACTCCATTATCCGCCTTGAAATGCATAAACCAGGTAAGCCGTTTAATCCCATGATCAATGCAGGAGCAATTACCATCGCATCACTGCTTCCGGGAGAATCGTCAAAAAGTAAATTGGAGTTTCTTTACAAATTTATCGAAAAAATGATAGGGAAACGTCCGAACATCAATGCGGAGGTTTTTCAGTCAGAATGGCAGACTGCCAATCGAAATAGAGCAATAGCCTATTATTTAAAAGAGACGGGTTTTTTAGAATCAGAGGTGGAAGAAGCTTTAGAAGTTTATCTGAAGGTGTGTTCCTTAGAAGTAAATACGGAAGATATAGCCCTGATTGGAATGATTCTTGCTCATGATGGATATCACCCAATACAAAAACAACAAATACTGCCTGTTGAAGTGGCCAGACTTTCCAAAGCCTTAATGCTTACCTGTGGAATGTATAATGCTTCAGGCAAATTTGCCGCCTTTGTCGGAGTGCCAGCCAAAAGCGGGGTATCGGGAGGTATTTTAGCAACAGTTCCCCCAAGTATGAAAAGAGAACGGCCTTTTCAAGATGGATGTGGAATTGGTATTTATGGACCAGCTATTGATCAGTATGGCAATAGCCTGACGGGTGTTAAGCTATTGAAACATCTGTCGCAAGAATGGGATCTGTGTATTTTCTAAAAACATCTTATAAGAAAAGAAAGAGTATCAATAGATGTTGTCATCGAAGGATGGGAACTTTTACGTTAACGATGGTAGGAATGGGTGAAAAGTTTGGTGGAATACGATTGTCCAAGGAAGATTTCATTGGACATTTGAAAAATCCATACGAAACTAAGAAAACGTTGCAATAAAACTTTTATTCTTGAAATTATGGGGTGATATTAATGGCATTAACAAATACTGTAGAAAACTTAGCCGAAGAACAGAAAAAAGAAAAGGAATCTCTAGATTTATTTCTTTCTACACAAACGGTCATAAAAGAGGCGTTGGATAAATTAGGTTATTCAAATAATGAATTTGAATTATTCAAAGAACCTATCCGAATGCTCACTGTCCGCATACCTGTAAAAATGGATGATGGTTCGGTCAAAGTGTTTACCGGTTTTCGTTCCCAACATAATGATGCAGTAGGTCCGACAAAAGGAGGCGTACGCTTTCACCCAGAAGTGAACGAAGAAGAGGTAAAAGCCTTGTCTATTTGGATGAGTTTAAAGTGCGGCATTGCGAACCTCCCTTTCGGAGGTGGAAAAGGCGGCATTAAGTGTGACCCGAGAATAATGTCGTTTGCAGAACTGGAAAGATTGAGTCGAGGTTATGTTCGTGCCATCAGCCAAATTGTTGGGCCTACAAAAGATATACCGGCACCCGATGTATATACGAACTCTCAAATCATGGCTTGGATGATGGATGAGTATAGCCGCCTTCGTGAATTCGATTCTCCAGGATTCATTACGGGCAAGCCCCTTGTTTTAGGGGGGTCAAATGGACGTGAAACGGCAACAGCCCGGGGTGTAACCATCTGTATTGAAGAAGCGGTAAAGAAAAAAAACATTGAATTGCAAGGTGCCCGCATAGTGATTCAAGGTTTTGGGAATGCAGGAAGCTTTTTGGCCAAATTCATGCATGATGCTGGAGCAAAAGTGATTGGTATTTCGGATGCATATGGTGCTCTTTATGATCCACAAGGGCTTAATATTGATTACCTGCTCGATCGACGCGATAGTTTTGGTGCAGTAACACCTTTATTTAACAATGTTATCACGAATCAAGAATTACTGGAAAAAGAATGTGATATTCTGGTGCCGGCTGCCATTTCCAACCAAATTACAGCACAAAACGCCAATCGTATTAAAGCTTCCATCGTAGTGGAGGCAGCTAACGGGCCAACAACCCTTGAAGCAACCAAAATTTTGGATGAAAGAGGAATCCTCCTTGTTCCTGATATATTGGCAAGTGCAGGTGGTGTCACCGTATCTTACTTTGAATGGGTTCAGAACAATCAAGGTTTTTATTGGTCAGAGGAAGAGGTGGCTGAAAAATTACGAAAAGTAATGGTCGATTCTTTTGAAAATATTTATCAAACAACACATGTCCATCAAGTTAATATGCGCTTAGCAGCGTATATGGTTGGAATAAGAAAACTGGCTGAAGCCTCACATTTCCGGGGCTGGATCTAAAATGCGAGATTTTCTACAATTATAAGGAAGAAGGAGATTTTCTTGTGGATTATCACTGTCCATTCAAAAAACAATCTAAACATGTTTGAGTTTGACACTGAAAAAGAAGCAAAAGAAGCTTTTGAAAAAATGAAGGGCTGTAAAATCCTTACTGAGATCCGTTACCTTTCGAAGATCCACTAGCGGGTCTAGATATTCAACGTAGATAAAGAGGATACCGAGAGTTGGATATAAAGGAAAGGGATAAACTTTTCCGCGTTAATTAAATACTCTAACTATGTAATTTCAATGGGCTCCAAATTGGTTAGGTTAGAGGGTCATCTCACATGCCCATTGAGCTAACAAAATGGGGTCTTTTTTGAAGTTTCAAAATTATTTTTTTAGATTTTTATAGTAATTTCGAAACCTGCCTGTGATGAGGTTATCAGTAGAAGTGATTACAGTCTCGTTTCATTAACCATTGCAGGTGTTCATCAAGGCCATTCCAAGAATTGCTTTCTGATGAAATTTATTCATCTATTGCTTTAACAAATACGTAGGCAGCCATGATAGGAGTGGTACAAGATCAATACAAAGCATAATAAAATTACATTTCAATGGTTTCTTTCCACAGCGACAAAGAAACATTTTCTTCCGCTTCATTACCATCCATGTCTATACGGAGATCAGCTAACTCTGCAAATGATGCTGATGCAATAAACCCTGTTAAAAAATGATCTCATATTAAGATTCCAGCAGCAGGTGGCACCATCGCCGGGACTGACTCTACTTCGATTCGAACCATTTCTATCAAACTGATGTCCTAATTGCTTCAATATAAACTACTAAATTTTAATAAGGGGTGGTAAAATGCCACAATTATTACAAAATATGATTGGTGTAACAAATGAATTCCTTTGGTCAAAATTACTAATTATTATGCTTGTTTCTTGCGGGATTTATTTCACATTTAAATCGAAATTTGTACAGTTTCGAATGTTAAAGGAAATGGTCCGTGTTTTAATGGAAGGGAAAACTGGCTCTAAAGACAACATTTCCCCATTTCAAGCGTTCTGTATCGGTATGGCCGCTCGTGTTGGAACAGGTAATATCACAGGAATTGCGATTGCGATTGCATTAGGCGGTCCAGGAGCGGTATTCTGGATGTGGATTATTGCAATTATTAGCTCAGCATCCAGCTTTATCGAAAGTACGTTAGCGCAAGTATATAAAGTAAAAGATAAAAATGGTTTCCGCGGCGGCCCATCCTATTATATGGAAAAAGGATTAAACAAACGTTGGATGGGAGTATTATTCTCCATTTTAATTACGCTTGCTTTCGGTCTTGTATTCAATTCTGTACAATCAAATACCGTTACAATTGCTTTTGAGAACTCATTCGGTACAGATCGTTTAACTGTAGGGATTATCATGGCACTTGCTTTCGCTGCGATTATCTTTGGCGGTGTGACGCGTATAGCAAAAATGGCTGAATACAAGGTAATGATTTTAGCTGTGTTATACATCGGTGTTGCATTATTTGTTGTAGCTACGAACATAACAAAAATGCCGGAAATTCTTTCTCTTATTGTTCAAAACGCATTTGGCTTTAAACAAATAGCAGGCGGTTCAATCGGCGCAGCGCTCATGAATGGAGTTAAACGTGGTTTGTTCTCGAATGAAGCTGGAATGGGGAGTGCGCCAAACGTTGCCGCAACGGCAACAACAAGTCATCCGGTGAAACAAGGACTTATTCAAGCATTTGGCGTATTAACGGATACACTGGTCGTCTGTACAAGCACAGCATTTATTATTTTGCTTTCTAATGCTTACAAACAACCAGGGCTAAGTGGTATTGCCCTTACACAAGCAGCATTAAGCGAACACATCGGTTCCTGGGCATCAGGCTGTCTTGCTATCTTTGTTTTCCTATTTGGATTCGGTGCGTTAATTGGTAACTATTATTATGGGGAAACAAACATTCGATTTTTACACAAAAGTAAAGTATGGGTGATACTATACCGAATAAGCGTGTTAGCCATGATTATATTCGGTTCCATTGCGAAGGTCCAGCTTGTATGGGATTTAGCGGATTTATTTATGGGCATTATGGTTATCATAAACTTGATTGCTATTACATTACTAGCAAAAATAGCCTTTGCTGCTTTAACGGATTACATGAAACAGAAAAAAGCTGGTAAAGATCCTGTCTTTTATAAAGATTGTATTAAAAATCATGAAGGCATTGAATGTTGGGAGCACTCTCCAGCTACTTCAACTTCAAAAAAGGAAAAAGCGATGTAAATAATACAAAAAGATGTTTAGATACAGTACGCGGTCTAAACATCTTTTTGTTTGTTCTGGTATATAAACATCTATTAATTCTGCAATAGATTAGGCTGGCTCACCAATGACACAAATACCAATCATTTCACCATTTTGTACAACTGGAATGCGACGGATTTGATGGTCTGCCATCATACGAGCACATTCATGTACATCTGTATCAGGCGAACAAGTGATTACATCCGAAGTCATACAATCATGGCAATGAACGGAATTGCAGTCTTTCCCATCAGCTACACAATTCAATACAATATCACGATCTGTATACAATGCAAATAACGGAACTTATTGTGTTAAAAAAGATAATGAATATGATTTAATCCATGTAGCAACCGCTTGTTTTATTGATGAGGATAATGTCATTGAAATATGCTCAAATTAGGTCAATAGATAACTCACGGGCAATTTCAGAACCTAATTCAATGGACGGACATTATTAGCAGACTGTCCGGTGGCTATAATCAATATTTAATACTTACTGACAGTTATAGAAATCAATTATATCTAACGGGGTGTACGTGCGGTTATGATGGGACCGGACCTCACGGAACTCATGAAGCATTGAATATTCTAGGGTTTAAGGTACCAAAGTAAACTGGAAAAACCGCGTTAAAGGCCGATTTTTTTTAGAGTATTTGTCCATATTATATGACAAAATGAATGGACGGCATGATGTAAGGCGTTAGCCATACATTTGAGAAATAGTTACGGCTATTTTCCTCCATTCTGTGAAGTAGTCATGTAAATAATTTATATTAATAGCAAAAACTACTTCCTATAAAAATTAGGGAGTGGTTTTTTGGTTGTATAGGAAATTATAAAATAATTCATTGTTGATAACATTGAAATAGGTCTCTGAATCAGCTCCAGCGCCCAGTGTACTTCGCTCTCTGCGTTTCATTTATCTCTGTTGGAGCGCTCCAGTCCATACGCTGCTAAACGGGCGCTTGCGCTTTTTGTTTTGTCGAGCGGATTTCGACATTCTTTTCTCCATTTCCCGGGGAAAAGTCCTTTTGTTAAAAGGGTTTTTCCCGCAACTAATCAAACGTTTGGTTAGTAAGGAAGGATCAGGAAAAGTGTCGAAGCATGAGAGTTTACCTAAGGTAATCCAAATATCGACTTGTTTTTTATTTTTTATATAGGAAAAATAGAACTGCGTCGACAAAGATTTTTTTATAAAAAGGCTGAAACTCTTTACTTATATGGCTTCGTGGTTAACTAATCAAACGTTTGGTTAGTTTTTTGGAGTAGTGTAAATTCAACAATCTTTTTTCTAGATTTGGGAGTTAAAGGTTGAGAGAGAAGGCTATTCAGCCTATTTAATTAAACGTTTGATTAGTTTGCAGTTGGTCGAAGGGTGTATATTTAAAAGGAAATAAGGTGAATGGAAGGCTTAGCTGCCCAATTATCGACAAATATTTTATACAATTACAGAGAAAAACGTTGATTTACCAAGGCTGATACCAGTTTTAATCAAACGTTTGGTTAGTTTCATATTTTGAGGAAACTGGTGCCTTAGAAGTTTATGTATATCTAAATGGATTGATTGAAGTTAATGTTGGGGTCTCTTGAAGCCATCCCGTTTAGGGCATAGAGTACTTAGTATTAAGTCAATATTCAAATGGACACATGAAGAAGGCTATATTCCAAAGAATCCGGCTGCCAAATTAAAAGAGCCGAAATAACGGTGCGCCACTTGAAGTGATCCAAAGCCTGCTTGGTCATGAGAAGAGTGAGAGCACCAAAATATATGCACAGCTAAGTGGCAAGCTGAGACATGATTTTTATAGTAAATATTTTTGAAAGTTAAATAAATTAACTTGAATATAAATCAAGACACCCATGTATAAAGGCGTGTCTTTTTGTTATTGGGCCATATTGTTAAATATAGTTTAAAAAACACTTAAAAAAAACAGTAGGAAACATTGCTTCCCACTGTTTATTTCGTTATTTAACTGGTGTTTTTAATAATCGTTTTGAGAATTTGATTGATTTATTTTCGCTAACAAATGTTGAGCCTAAAAGCAATGCACCACCAAGCATTTGAACAAATGTCATTTGCTCTTGCAAGATAACAGCAGAAATCAATAATGATGTGATTGGGTCTACATAACTTAATGCAGCTATACTCTGCCCTTTTAATTTCTGCATACCTAAGAAGAATAACAAGAATCCAATACCTGTGTGTACCAGCCCTAAGATTAATATAAATGGAATTGAAGAACTTGATACTTCTAAAATCCCAAATCCTTCAGTAAAGAATACATATGGCATGAGAAGTAATGTTGCCGTTCCAAGCTGAATTAATGTAGTTTCTAACCCGTTCATGTTTTTGATGAACTTGTTTAATAGCATTAATGAAGCGTAGAATATAGCTGCCATTAATCCATAGCCTATCCCAATTAAATCATCTAATCCAGATGTACTTAAACCACCATTACCAACAATTAATAACATACCAAACATGGCTACACCAATGCAGATTATTTTCTTTGTTGATAATTTTTCCTTAATTACAAATGGAGAAAGAATCAAGACAAACACAGCTGCAAAATAATAACTTAGTGCTGCGTTAGAAATGGTCGTATGCTTGTACGCTTGAAAAAAGAAAATCCAATTTCCTCCCAATGCAATACTCGAAAGTAATAAAACTAAAGCATTTACTTTAACCAATGCCCATGAAATTTTTTTCTTCATCATGAACATGACTGTCATTAAAAATAAACTACCAATTAAACCCCGTAATAAAGCTATTTCACTCGAAGCTAAATCAATGTATCTTACAAATACGCCAATCGTACCAAAGATTATCATTGATAGTAGGAATTGAATTTTAGATTTCATCGTCTACTCCTTCGAATCTGCGAAACAGCTTATATTTCGCAGATTCTTAATCTGTTTTTAATATAAGCTTATTCAGTGCTGACCCAACAGCTTGAGTAAACGGTGGTGGCGGTGATGTTGAAAATGGCTTCCAGATGTATAGATTTGTATTTGATAATGGCATAATAACCCCCCCTATTTCTATTAGCGTATTATTAATTATACTCTATAAAATCTTATTGAACTCTCACTTAATACCAGATACGACTCAATTACCGAAGTTATTAATGTCTACAATTTTGGTGAAATGAATATTTTTAAAGAATTTTAAGAGGAGATACTACGGTTTTAAGTAGTATCTCCTTTGTTATTTTTGAGAGAAGAATTAAAAGACCTTATTATTTGTACGCAATATAATTTATAAATATACTGCATTATATTTTGAACTATTGCTTGGAGAATTCTATCCTAGGATAAGGCAACTAGGCCATGATACGGAAGTGATTTATGACAGGATTTTGCAATTTGAAAAGGATGAAATTTTAGTGGTTTTTTCATTTGAACCATACACTAATCGAATTATCGAAGCCGTTAAGCTGGCTTATGAACTAGGCCATAGCATTATATTGATAACAGACCATATCTCATGCCCAATTATTTCATATGCGTCTGTAACGTTGAAAGTAGAAGTTAGTGAAGAACAATTTTCAGTAATACCTATTATTGCATTGTTAGATGCATTGGTAATTGAAATTGGTAAACGGTCATCAGAAGAATCGATTAAAAAGTTGAAAAGACTTGAAAAAACACTTATAGAAAAGAATGTATTGTTTTCTTATTAAAACTTAAGTCCATATTATCATTTTCTAAAGTTAAAACTACTTCCTAAAGACTAGGAGGTGGTCTTTTTTTAGGAAGCCCCGAAACCACTAAAAAAAGCCACCAATAATGGCAGCAGAGAAATTTTTATATTTAGATATCATATTGACTTTTAAATTCAAAAATCTCATCAACAGCTTGGTGATATCCACCCGATTTTTGAAAAGATTCCCTTATATTTGAAACAGCTTTATGGAAAGATGGGGTGTTTAACACATATTCTGCAGCTTCACGTAGTTGATTTGCAGTCAAGCCTTGCATTTGTAATTTAATGCCGGCTCCGATATTGGCAACTTGCCCGGCAATGATCGGTTGATCCGCGCTTTGTGGGATGACAATGAGCGGAACCCCGTAATAGAGACCTTCATGGGTACTGTTCATTCCACCATGTGTGATAAATAATTTAGTGTATTTCAGTACCTCAGTTTGTGGAACATAATTTTTTACAATAAAGTTTTTAGGGACCTCCCCTAAATCAGATATTTGAACTTTTTCCCCGATCGACATGACAACCGTGTGATTGCTATTTCCAAATGATTCGAAACAAAGCTTATAAAAATCAATGTCTTGGTTAAAGACAGTACCCAGTGAAATATAAATTGGTCTTTTTCCCTTGATTGCTGTAAGGTCAAAGTTTTCTTGAATTAATCGTGTAGAGATGGATGGACCTATAAATTTGTAAGTTTGGTCAAATGTTTCTCCAAAAGGTTGAAACTCCCTAGTAGTGTAAACGATTGTAAGTGGGGCAGGATTACAAAAAACATCGTAAGGAGAATGGATCTCGACATCATATTTTTCCTTCACCTTTGCCGTCAGGCCTTGATATTCATCGTTTATTTCTTTACCCACTTCTGTAGGAATGATTTTAGAAAGCTGTTCCAACATTTGATCGAATGATTCCTTTGTCTGCGCAAAGGAAGTACAAGAATTGATTGCCGGAAGTTTAAGGATTTGGGCAAGTATACGTCCACAACCAAACATGGAATCATGGATGATGTAGTCAAAATGTTCTCCTTCAATCTGTTCAAGCACGCTAGGTATGACAATATCTGCCGTAAGTAAAAGACCGTTAATTCTTTCAAGTAAATAATTTCTTCCACCCGAGATAAAGGCTTTTAAAAATTTTTGATTGTCCAATGTTCGTACAATTGCTCCCGTTTTCTCAATTCGCTCTCGAAAAGCTTCTATCGTAAAGTAAACTACCTCTCCGCCGCGCGAAATAAGCTCTTGCACAACTCCAATAGTTGGATTGATATGTCCTTCTGATCCGGCATTAATAAATAAAACACGTGCCATTTCTACCACTCCTTATGTAATTCTAAATTGTGTAGAGTAAGGGTCACTGTCCCATACACTTGCCCACTCAAATAATGGAATTAAATTTATCATAGTACAATACTTGAAAATCTCAAACTTCTAATAACCCCTAGAGTCATTCCTTCTTCATATAGATAGGTAAGGGTATGAAGTTATTGCTCCCTTTTCCCCTGAAGATGTTCGCCAAGCTTATTCGGTAATTGAGACTTTTTAAAAGGTTTTAAAGGAAAGTAAAGGGAAAATGTTGAATTATTATAGTTAAAGCCTATCTTGGAGGGACGGAGCAATGTTCCAGACCTTCACATTAGAGGAACAGGAGAAACTATGAAAAAAATACATAAAAAAATATGGATCCCAGTAGTACTCGCGGGGGTATTAATTGGGGGATATTTATATCTTGATAAGGAAAACGTCACTGTTAGGGTGGGAACTGCACCTAGTGGCGAAAAAGTGGTCCAAGTAAATGAACAAAATAATAAGGTTGATCGTGAATTTCCGTTAAGCATGAGTGAAAACTCTGTTCAGCAAGCCATACATAACATGTCACATCAAAAGGTATTAGCGAAAAAAAAATGGGGTGCTTTGCCATTAACGCCTGAACGGGTTAAAAGATTATTAAAAGTGGTGGAAGCAAATAAGAAAAAATATGGAAATGCTGATTTATATTTAAATATATTAAGATCTTGGGATAAAGGCAATTTTGATCATGTCGTTAATAACCACAATGCCATTTGGTCGCTACAGGGTGGCACGGTTGGAAAGGCTAATGGCATAGCCTCACCTGAAGAGGAAATGGAATTTATACAGGAGAATTTCGATGTTGAGTAGAAAGAAGCGTTCATTTGGAGCGCTTTTAATTTGATGTTTTCGAGATAGCATCAAAAAAGGGCTGATCTGTTCTTATTTTGTTTCGTATCGCTGGGCGATATATCTTGCAAATGAATCAATAAACCTTCATATTTAATAGAAAAGGAGGTCCGATATGCGACGTGATATACAATCGAATGAACGAGCTTTCTCATCCAAGGAAGTGGCAGAAGAAGTTGGGATTGCAACACCAACTGTTCGAAAGTATGGCCAAATCTTAGAACGGAATGGATATGAGTTTTTAAAAGATGGCGATCGGCGTATCTTTGTTCAATCTGATATCGGAGCGCTTATAGCGCTACGCGATACGGATAAGCCCCTAGACGATACAGCTAAAGACCTTGCGTATCAACAAAAGGAAAGATTAGTAGATTTCAATGAAACGGAAATTGCGGTACCCGATACATATGAAAATTTACCCCAAGACCCTAATCAATTAAAAGAGATTTTAAAGGTTTTAGTCAATGAACTTGCCGCCACGCGTGAAATGAATGTCCAACTGACAAACGATATGTCGCAGCTTAAACTAACGGTTTCCCGACTCCAGCAAGATCACCATGTTATAAGTTCCAGTATTGCTAATTCAGCGCAAAAAACTCATGCTAAAATTGAAAAATTAACGGAACAACAAAATAACCATTATGAAACTTTGCTGCAGCAAGAAATACAAAAAAGTGAATTTTTACAAAAAGAAATTCAAAATATGCGGGACGAACTGGAAAAAGAATGGCGTTCACAAAATGATTTTAATAAGCGTTTAGAAGAAGCGATACAAAAACCTAAGGAAAAATGGGAGAGGCTTTTCTCCATATTCCGTAAATAAGGTGCCTGTTTTAGGTTTTTTTTGCTTACCTGTATCGTATCGCCGGGCGATATAACGAATTAAATATGAGTTTTTAATAGAGGTTGTTGGTGCATCGTTCTTCAATCCGACATTAATGCGCTTATAGCGGTACGCGATACGGACATTCCTCCAAATTTCAACAAATTCCCGGGAAATATCTACAAATTCTGAGTATATAGCGACAAAATGCCACTATTTTCTTCTCTAAAAAACCACTTCCTAATAAAATTTAGGAGTGGTTTTTTAGTGTTAAAATTTACTGCCAAGCCTCTGGCCTTTATTAAAACACGGCTAAATATGTAAATTACTTTCAATTACATCATTAAATTGTTCTACTTCTTTTCGAATACTGATGGTTGGTTCCCACGAATCAATAAGGTTAATAGCGATTTGATTTGATTGCAGTGCTTTTTCATTATCGCCTTTCTTAGAAAACATTTTGGCCATCCCATAATGATAATAAATTAGCTCAATCTGATTAGCGTTATTTTTGTGATAGAGAATATTATCAAACGCTGTTTCTGCCTTTTCAAATTCGTCGCAATTAACATAAGTTAAACCTAAATTAAAATATGCTTCAATCGTTTTTTCACCGCCATACATTGTGCTGATTTGATTAGCGGCTTCGTATAAATTGATTGCCTCTTCATAATTCTTTCGCAACAAGCTTAAGTCCCCGCGAACTAATAAAACTCTATGTTGGATAATAGGGGTAGTGGATATATCTATGACTTCTCTTAAAATTGCTTCTGCCTTTTCAGGATCGCTTGATTTTAAGAACAGTCTGGATTTTAAGGCAAGTCCCCAAACCTTTAAATCAAAAACATCCGCGTAATTAGAATCTAAATGCTCTAGTATCTGAAGCCCGGCTTCAATTTGTTGAAGAGCTTCATCCAATTCATTGACTTCTATTAATGCCCAGCCTACTGTATCAATTCGAAGAAAAGCTTCATGCGTTTTTTTATCCAATTGGTGGGCATAATCAGCGGCTTTCAGTCCGTACTCGATTCGGAGCGGCAAGTTAATCCGGCTTAAAAAGTGACTTATGCGTGTTACCAGATCAATTAGCAGCTCCTTTTCTGGAACTTGGCTTGCCCACTTTATAACTTTAAGTATGTTCGGCCATTCCTTCTTGATTTTATCCAAATCACGACCAAGCAGGTGACTCCAATAAACAGAATTTAGCTGCTCCCGTTTTAAATGGGTTTCTAAGTACTGAATATAATATCGGCTCCATCGACTGCGTGCTTCCTTTTCAAAGTCTTGATTCTCTAACAAGTGCTGCTCGCCATAAGCCACTACGGTTTGATGCCCAAGATAATATAATTTCCCTTCTATCCGCTCTGGTTGGATCAGGGCAAAGGTCCGCATCTGTTCAACAGCATAATGATAATTTCGAACATCTAATCCAGCGGCAGCAGCCCAGCTCTCTTCATCAGGAGGTTTGCTGAAAAAACATAGCACCTGCCATAGACGCCGGGTACCTTCATCACAGCGTTTCCATGTCCGCCCAAAGAGGAAATCAAACATTTCCAACAATGTGTAGCCGGCTTTCCCTAATTCCTGAATAAGTTGTTGAGCAGGAATGTCATCGTCTGAAATATAGGCTATGCTGAGTGCAATAGCTTTAGGGTTACCAGCAGTCGCTAAAAACAACTGGTGCTGGATTTCAGGAGATATATTCAATAACTGTTCTATCTTTTCTCGCTTATCTGGAGAGTTACAAGTTTGTAATTGACGGCGTACTTCATAAGTAAAAAAATCAAAAGCTTCAGTTTTTTCAAGACCCTTCAGCTGAATGGTAACCATTTCCCGAAAGGCCTCTCGATATTTTTGATACAAATTCTCACGAGAGGTTAGGATTACTTTAACACCTTGTGGGAGATTGGTAATGAAATCGTGAATATCACTTTCGGCAGTATCAATACTGTCTACAATCAGCAATACAGGTTCTTGCCGAGAATAATTCGCCAATGCATTACGGACAACAAAACGTTTTTCATTAATTGATTTATCTATTTGTTCTACGCGTCCTAGTTGATAGGCAATTGTATTTAGGAAATCACTAAAGGTTAACCCTTTCCAATCAGCACTTACCCAGATTATGGATCTAAATGTTGGCCAATTTTCGTCGACATTAACAGAATTCCCATGGAGTTTTTCCCCAACACAGGTATATGCTACTTCAAGCGCGATGGTCGTTTTTCCCATGCCAGCCCAACCAGTAATTGTACATACTGGTGAAGGAGAAAGCATCCACTGACGAATAGCTTCTAAGTCAAAACTCCTACCGATGAAGCCTCCTGACCAGCGAGTTGGCAAGTTATGCGTCATTGGCTGTTCTTTAGGTGTAATAGTATTGCTTATTTGCGTATCAGGAAACAATCGATTAATTACATTTTCAATGTCTTCATCAAGCGGTGCACCGAATGCCCCGTTATTTCGTAAGATTTTAGCTTTTTTTAGACATGAAACGACCCAGATAGGTAATGCAGGTTTAATTACAGGTATGGAAGTAGTCTCAAGTAGTTTTGTAAACCACTGTATATTCCTGTCAGTCTTTTCGATTATAACCCAGATAATTCCAAATAGTTTGCCGTCGTCAATTCGACCGGGAATATATTTTGGGCCCATTTGCCCTATCCAGCTTTTAATGGTGTTAGAAGAGACCCCAAGCTGGTAAGCGACTTTGTCTAAGTAAGATTGTCCAGATGTATTAACATCATTTTTTTTCCTTCTGATCTTAAAGTCAGGATGGAGTTTTAAAGACTTAACACCAGATGATAACAGTTCCGCAAAATCTGTCTGGTCCTCAAGTTCAGCCATAATGCCTCACACCTCCTATTATGTTATTTTACCAATCCATCTCTTTTTGTATATGAAAAATTAAAAAGTACAGTGCCGCTGTACGTTTATACAGTCTAAAAAGCTACTAGATCATTGGGGCAGCAAGTAAAATCAAAATATAACAGAGGGAAATAAAATGTATGCACTTACAAAAAGAAAGGGATTTTATAATGAAAAACACACTACCTACACACATGAAAGCAGCAATTATGCACAGTACAAGAGAAATTACAATTGAATCATTGCCTGTTCCGCAAATTGGTCACGATGAAGTTTTGATTAAAGTAATGGCCGTTGGAATTTGTGGGTCGGATTTACACTATTATACTCATGGCAGGATTGGTAAATACATCGTTGAGAAGCCGATTATCCTTGGCCATGAATGCTCAGGTGAGATTGCTGCTGTTGGAACGGCTGTTAATAGATTTAAAGTCGGTGATCGCGTTGCGGTTGAACCAGGTGTAACCTGCGGGTACTGCGAAGCGTGTAAAGAGGGTCGTTATAACCTTTGTCCAGATGTAGAATTTTTGGCAACGCCACCAGTAGACGGTGCATTTGTACAATATATAAAAATGCGGCAAGACTTTGTCTTCGCAATCCCGGATACACTATCCTTTGAAGATGCTGCCCTGATCGAACCCTTTTCTGTTGGAATTCATGCAGCGATGAGAACGAAACTTCAACCTGGATCAACCATTGCTATTATGGGAATGGGTCCAGTGGGGTTAATGGCTGTCGGTGCAGCCAAAGCATTTGGGGCAGGCACGATAATAGTGACTGATTTGGAGCCATTACGACTTGAGGCTGCCAAAAAAATGGGGGCAACTCATGTTATCAACATTCGGGATCAGGAACCACTCGAGGAAATCAAAAACATTACAAATGGCAGAGGGGTTGACGTTGCTTGGGAAACAGCCGGGAATCCAGCAGCGCTGCAATCCGCACTGGCTTCCGTTCGTCGAGGTGGAAAACTTGCCATTGTAGGATTGCCTTCCCAGAATGAAATCCCGCTAAATGTACCATTTATCGCAGACAATGAGATTGATATTTATGGCATCTTTCGTTATGCAAACACGTATCCAAAAGGGATCAACTTCCTTGCTTCTGGCATAGTTGACACCAAGCATCTTGTGACGGATCGATATTCGTTAGCTGACACAAGTGAAGCGATGGAACGAGCCCTTAATTTTAAAAATGAATGTTTAAAAATTATAGTCTATCCGAATGACTAAAACTGAACTAATGGAGAGGTATAATCTATGATAGAAACAGGACAATTAGCAGGATTGAAGGCCAAAGGCAAAAATAGTTCCCGCTCTAGTAAGACTAGTACTGGTTTATCCTGGTTAGAACGATTTGGATACGGACTTGGTGATATGTCGTATAATATTGTTTTCCAATTTGTTAACGCGTATCTCCTTTTCTATTATACGGATGTCGGTGGGATTCACCCTGCGGTTATTGCAACTCTATTCCTTGTCGTACGAATTTTAGATGCTATTTTTGACCCAGTCATGGGGATGATTTTAGATACGACCAACACGCGGTGGGGGAAAGCAAGACCATATTTATTATGGGTCTCCCTTCCGTTCGCGTTATTCACTTTCCTGTGTTTTACTAACCCTCACTTTGGCCCGACTGGAAACATTATCTATGCGTATGTTACCTATATTTTGCTAGGAATGTCCTTTAGTATGCAAACGATTCCAGTTAACAGCTTAACAGCGCGGATAACTAATGACGTGCAAGAACGAACCGTATTAACAACTACTCGGATGATATTGGTTTATATAGGAATTCTACTATCCATTTCATTTGCAACACCACTTGCAACAGCATTTGGAGGGGAGAATCAAGAACTTGGATTTCAGATGACTGCTCTAGTCTATGCGATGGTAAGTATCGTTTTAAATCTCTTTAGCTTTTTTACAGTACGGGAGCGAATTGTCCCCAAAAAGAGCGAGAAACATGGAATTAAAATGACGTTATCTGTTTTATTTAAGAACAAGCCTTTGTTAATTCTAGCCTCATCATTTTTGGCGTTTGCTATTGGATTTAATATTAAACTTAGTACCATGGTGTACTACTTTACGTACAATATCCATCAAAAGGAATTAGTGTTTTGGGGAACCGTTTTATTTTTTGGGGCAGCGTTAATCAGTAACTTATTTATCCCTGTATTTTCAAAAAAATGGGGTAGAAAGAACGTGATGATTATCTCAGCTGCTATATCTCTTATTTCGTACATCGGGCTGCACTTTACTCCATATTCTTCAGTTACGTTAATTTTATTTTGGTTATTTGCTTCGGGCTTTTTTACCACTCCTTTAAATACGCTAGCTTGGGGTATGATTGCCGATTGTGTAGATTATGCTGAATGGAAAACTGGAGTTCGGGCTGATGGCGTGGTTATTTCCAGCATGAGTTTTACTAATAAATTAGGAGTTGCCCTCGCAGGGTCGTTCTCTGCCATTTATTTAGGGATAGCAGGCTATGTACCTAATGCAGTACAGACAGTAACTTCACTAAATGCTATTAAAAATATGAATGCATTGATCCCAGGACTTTTTATTTTACTTGCTGTATTAATCATAAGCTTCTATCCGTTAACAGAGAAAAAATATAAAAATATGATGTCAGATTTGGAGCAAAAATCAAAACAACCAGTTTAATTATTCTTTATATAAAAATTTAAATTTAGTAAATGAGTGTGATAGATGTGCAAAATAATATAACTAGAAATCTTTCAGTTGTCTGTGTTGGAGAATTATTAATTGATTTCTTTTGTACGGATATTGACATGGATTTAATAAAGGGACGTCAATTTTTAAAAAGTGCTGGTGGTGCACCGGCCAATGTCGCAGCTGCCATTGCAAAATTAGGAGGGGGGGCAGCGTTTTGCGGAAAAGTAGGGAAGGATCCATTTGGGGTTTTCTTGAAACAAACATTAGACGCTGCAAATGTAGATACCTCTATGCTTGTCATGGATGAGAAAGTACCAACCACTTTAGCCTTTGTTTCATTAAAGAAAAGTGGAGAGCGAGACTTTGTATTCCATAGGGGAGCAGATGCTTTTTTGACCTTAGACGATATTGATCAAGATAAAATAAGGAATGCAAAGATTCTCCATTTTGGTTCGGCGACAGCTATGTTATCTGAGCCATTTTGCAGCACCTACCTAAATCTTATTTCCAATGCCAAAGATGAGGGACAATTTATTTCGTTTGACCCTAACTATCGAGGCGATTTATGGAAGGGAAGAGTCGATGAGTTTGTCACAATTGCCAAAAAAGCAATCGCTTTAAGTGATTTTGTTAAGGTAAGTGATGAGGAATTGGAGATTATCACAGAGACTAAAGATCATGAAGAAGGTGTTAGTCTCCTTCATGAAATGGGAGCGGAAATAATAGCAGTTACGCTTGGTAAAAGAGGAACATTGCTGTCTAATGGAAAGAAAAATGAGATTGTTAACAGCATTCAGGTTACATCCATTGATTCTACAGGTGCAGGTGATGCTTTTGTCGGAGCAGCCTTATACAGATTTGCTGACTCTGAACAAATCAAAACTATTAGTAATGATTTTGATACGCTCCATGACATCGTGTCTTTCGCAAATAAGGTTGGAGCGCTTGTTTGTACAAAAATAGGAGCTATTGAAGCATTGCCAAGTGGTTATGAGATAGAAATTGCTAAAGTTTGAATGTAAATTTACAAAAATGACAAATATTCTACTCTTTGAAAGAGGCTTCTCGTAATGGTAATTATGAGAAGCCTCTTTTTTCATTTCTTCGTATCAACATAGCTACTTACCACATCGTCTTGTCAAGTAAAGTTTGTGTATTTAGAACTGTGCAAGGAACCCATTCTAACTCGGAAAAACAGGTAAATAGTGCTACGATTTTTAATATTTCCTTATATATAGTCAAAAAACAAACCCTTTGTCTTACTAAGAAAGAATCATATTCCCCTTATCCTCCGGCTGAAAATTCCCAGTTTTAATGTAAATTAGAAGGAAAGTACTAGACGAAATCCCACTCATTTCCAGAGGCGTTTGAATGTTCCCAGATCCTATGTTAAATAAATAGATAGGAATTTACTTCCAACGTAGTGTTATTGTCTGGAATTCGTGATTAATTAATTCCACGGCAAACTATAGGCAGAGGAGATGGAGAACAAGTGGCTGGACAAATTCGTATGACCCCAGCGGAGTTAAAAGCTAAAGCGACTCGCTATGGGCAAAGTTCACAACAAATTGAGCAAATTTTAAGGGACTTAACTAATTTACAAAATGAACTTCGTGGTGAATGGGAAGGCCGTGCCTTCCAAAGATTTGACGATCAGTTTAACCAGTTGAAGCCAAAAGTACAAAATTTTGCTCAATTAATGCAGGAAATTAATACACAATTGAACAAGACGGCAGATGCAGTTGCTCAACAAGATGAGCAATTATCGCAGAATTTTGGGCTTAATTAATTCATTTGCCTGACAAATGAAAGATGAGCATTAGATAAGTGGAATGTCATTAGGGGCTATGATCCCAAAAAACCAAAAGCCACGCGACAATTGTTGTGTGGCTTTTATTCTTTGTTTGCCGCAACTGGCAACTAAAAAAGTCTCCCAACATATTAAAATGTTTTTATATAAAAATAGAAATCATTTCTTTATTACATACTAAAAATTTCAGGGGTTGAGTGGATGAAAAGGGTTGAGCGGGGTGTCTTGTTATTTCTAGTGCTGATCCTTGCGCTATCTTCAGGCATCTCTTATCTGGCATTGAATCAAGGTTCAAATAGCAAAGCTAACACAGATGAGCAGAAAATGACCGTAGCATTGGTTAATGAAGATCAAGGTGCAAGTTTTAATGATAAGAACTATGAATTCGGTGCTGAATTTATCAAGAATATTGAGAAAGATGATACACATGACTGGTATGTTGTCAGTCGTGGAGTGGCTGAAAGCGGCCTTGCGCGGAATGTCTACAACATGATGATTGTCATTCCGAATGATTTTACAGAAAAGGCATTATCAATTGATTCGAAATCACCAGAACAGGTGGTATTGAACTACAAAATTAATGCTTCAGATAACAGCAATATAAAAGCAAAAGCCGAGAAAACGGCGAGCGCTATCTTAGGAGATTTTAATCGCCAAATTATTGATGTCTATTTTGCTAGTGTCATTGGCAATTTACATGATGCTCAGGACAATATTGGTACATTGGTAAACAAGGAGCAAGTATATACGAACTTCTATAATCAATCGATCCTTCGTCCCATATCCGGTTACACCGCTCAGTTTGGAGCTGTTGAGAGTAACACAAAGATATCGAGAGAGAGCTTTACCGGCTTACAGGACCTATTAAAGGGGTTTGAAACTAGCCTGGGTGAGGATGTAACCGCAAGCCATACCTACCAATCCAGCTTAGTGGATTTTACAAAACTGAAAGTGGCAAATGGTCTTTTAACAAAGGGTTTCTCTGGCCAGCTTAACATGTTAGATCGTGAAATAAATCATGGCGATGTCATGCAGCAATTAGATTATTTAACGTCAGCTAATAAGGCTATCAATGACCAGTTCCACCAGAATGGTAATCAGTCGGCGACTATTTTAACCGAATCAGCCGCCCTTCAAGCGTACCTGAAGGACACGAAGGATAAAATGGATCAAATGAATGCAGAGCTGTCGGACAAATTGGCATCAGATATGGAGCAATTAATTGCCGATAAGCTTAAGAACGAAATAAAACATAGTTCAGGTCAAGAGCAAAATGTTTCCTTAAGTCATATGTTTGCTGCTCCAGATAAAAATGCACGGGATACATTACAAAAGCAAATTGATCTGCTGCCAACACTTGATAGTAATGATTTAGACGGCCTAGGTCTAAGTGATCAAACCATCACCCAGCTAAAAAATGTCATAGCTGTCACCAATAAATACAATCAAGAGTTTGGTTATACCCCTAATCGTGATGCAAATGGGATTCCTTTGTCTGAAAAAGTAAAACAAGTCAAAAGTGATTTGATGACAAAGGGGGTAACTCTGACAGATACCGTAAACCTGCAGAAAAATAAAAAGAATGGGCAGGAACTTGCTCTATCGATTCCAAAAGAATTTGAGATTGAGAGAGTTTTATTATCATTACCAAATAGTCAAGAAATGGATTATACTGAGTCATTTCTTCCGTACCAAAAAATTAAACTGCCTTCAACAGATGAAGGACAATTCACTGTAAAAGTTGATGTGAGACTTCAAAACATGGATGCAATCCTTGATGTTTTCCAGCCGATTACATGGAGTTGGGAACTCGATCAGAAGGATATAACCGATGTAGATCATCCAGAACTGCCAGGAATGGAAGAAGGAACTTCAGCTGAAATTAAAAAGAAAACCGAGCCATCCGTATCGTCCTATGAAAGTAATCAGCCCATAACAGTTGAAGAAATGGGCAAAAGTCCGAATGATACGACGAACGAAAAGACGGTAGAAAATCAAGAATTGACTCAACCAAGTGACAATGACAACAAAAGCATTATTGAGAAATTGGAAATCTTAAATAACCATATTACCCGCCAAGTGATGTCACCTCTTACCGGGGATTCGACAAGTGTTCTGATCAATGCTTCCAGCGATACCGTCAGTGATTTCCATAAGTTATTGGCTCTGTATAATTTATACTTTGGCATTGGCATAGATCAATTTAATCGTCAGGACCTAGTAAATGATTTGAATCAAACCAATCTGACGGATATGGCAGATGGGGATTCACTATATTATTTATTTAATAAGCAAGACATTGTCGATGTGTTAGCATCTTATATTGCTGAACAAATAACAGAGGAAATACGGGAACAGACAGAAGATGTAAAAGGCAAAATAGATGAATATATGCTGCTGGTTGACAATGCCAATCAAGATGCGGCCCAAATGTCGGAGCGTATTAACGAAACAACAGTACAAGCAGAAACTTTAAATACAAACCTTTCTGAGACGTTAAAAGATTTGGGAGCATGGCGCGAAGCAAGTCTCAATTTACAAACTGAACAAGCAAAAGTTTTGCTGAATGGGGACGAAGAACAACAGGCAGTTCTATCGATAGGAAATGAATTTAACTCGCTGCTTGCTGCAAGTCAATCCCTAGCGGACCAGTCGAAATCTAATTTAACTTCCGCTAATTCGGTTTATCAAACCTTCGATGCAATCGATCGTCAAGCGAAGGAAATTCAAGCCAGTGGAACGACTTTAGTACAACAAGCAGGGAACCTTTCGAGTAATTTAACAACTAAATTGGCAGAGGACCAAAACTTTGCTGACAATTTCGCCGGGGTGCTAGCCAATAGCCGCATAGGTGAGCGGCCAAATGAAGATTTGTTAAGCTTTCTTTCAAATCCGGTCCAAACCAAGAATGCTGGGGTTATCGCTGCAGGTGATACCTTTACACCTTACTTTGTTGTCTTGATCTGTTTTATTGTCGCCTTATTTACCGCCTATGTTCTCTCTAATCATGAGCGAAAACGTCTACAAGAAGACACATTTGCGGGAGAACAAACAATTGTTGGCAAGAATATACCGCTCACAATTATGACTGTGAGTATTGGTCTGGTTGAGGGGATCGTGATCGGACTGCTGTCAGCCTATTTACTGCAAATGAGTGAATGGAAATCCCTGCAATGGATCGGTTTAATCACGTTGATTATGGTCACATTGCTGATGGTGTCAGCTTATTTATTACGGCAGTTGAAAATGGCAGGTATGTTTATCCTTTTGGTGATTTTGAGCCTCTATTTATTCCTAACCGAGGCACTTGGACGTCACTTTGATCAATTTTCTGCCGCTGCTACATTAAGAGACTACTCACCTTTGCAATACATTGAGACGTTATTAATGAAGTTTGGAAGTGGAGCAGCTGATACAAAGTGGATTATTTTTGGCTTAGCAGCCCTGATGGTTGTCAGCCTTGCCGGCCATTTGTTTGTCTTTAATCGTTCGGCTAAAAGCGAGGAGGTTAATCATGAAGGAATTAGTGAAGCTCTGTAGTGTTATCACTGTTTTTACAGGATTCCTTTTTATGTTTTCACTCCAGCCTTTGGCGGATGAAACCCTTGATCATAGCGGGAAAATTCGATTGCAAACGGACCGGGTTGGCCAAGATGCAGTTGAAAGAGAGAACTTAGAAACTCAAGACTATCAAGAAACGGAATTGGAAAAATTGGCGCCGAACCTTTTTAAGGAACAAACGCAGGCTGCCCTCAAAACGAAACAAATAGAAATGGAACAATCCACGTCAGATTTACAACAAGGGCTTTTTGTTTCGCCGAGTAAGCCCGATATTACCCTGAAACATACTGAAAAGGTACTGTTTTCGAGTAATTATACAGTTCAATATACTGCAGCTCCCTCCGAGAACGAGCCTGAGGATCAACAAGGTGGTATTTTGAACACAAAAACAATCACGACGTTCTTAGGGATGGTCGTGATTGGCTGCGGCGGGATCTATACTATGATGAGAAAAACGCTTGGGTAAAGGAGGGGCCACCATGCCTAGTCAAACACATGTTAACGTGACCGTTGATTTTAGCAGATGGGGCAAAGGGCAGTATGACGTAAGAATTCCTGCGCACCAACCGATTAATCAACTGCTGGTGAATTTGGCAGAAACCTTAAATCTTGATCTTACAATGGCACCTCTGTTTGCAGTAAAGCTTTCCAATAAAAATCTCTTATTAGCAGATGACGATCGGCTTATCGATTACCCGGTAACCAATGGAGACCTTTTACTAGTTTTATAAGTATATAGAAACAGGCACTAATCTTTCTGAAGATGGCGCCTGTTTCGCAGGAAGGAGTCAGAACTCATGAATGAAATAAGCATCCAATGGGAGTCAATCACATACAAGTTTCTCATTCTTAACAACAGCTGGCAGCTGAACTTGCCGAAATCACAAACACGAGTAAAAGATGTTCGCCAATTGGCTTTAATCAATAACGACTCAGACTTATTCGTACCCGCAATGGTTGAAGAAGGAGACGATATGTTTACCTTCTCTTTTGAAGTCGACCCAAGGGCTAACACATGGGAAGATATACAAAAGCTAAACCGGAAAGATAAACTACGCCTGTTGTACAATCTAGCTCGATTCAAAAAAATCCTAACCACGCGCATGACCTTCTTCTTACATCCCAACAATCTGATTTTTGATGATAATCTTTTACCATCTATCGTGTTTCGCGGTATCCGGGAGTTGATTCCCCCACATGAGCTGAATGAAGAAAAATTATTACTCCAATATAAATGTTTAATCGTCGCCTTATTTTCAAAAATGTATACCTTTGACGAGCTCTATTCTGGTTCATTGAAAAATGCAAAGGATACTCCATTTGAACGTCAAGTGGGTGAACTAGATGATTTCGATGCATTAATCAAGTTTTTGGAAGAACAGTACATAAAGGAAAAAATAGAGCTGGGAAAAACCATGGTACATGTACCTGCAAAGCGATTTCGCCTGTTTAAACAATTAACTTTTACTATGATTGCTCTTGCCGTTATATTGGCCGTGCCGCTCGTCTATCTGAGTTTTGTAAAAACACCTTTTCAGGAAGATCTCCTCGAAGCAGATCGTCATTTCTTATCCTTAGATTATGGGGACGTCATTAATGATTTAGAAGACCAAACACCTGAAGAATTACCAGATACTAGTAAGTATGTTCTTGCTTATTCTTTCATTAAAACTGAGAAGCTTTCGGAAGATCAGAAAGAGGTCATCTTGAAAAATATTAGTATAAAAAGTGATCCTAATTATTTGTTGTATTGGATTTACAATGGCCGGGGCGATTTTGCCAGAACGATCGACCTTGCCAAGTATATTGATGATCCTCAATTAATCATGTATGGACTAATCAAACAAATCGAACAGGCGAAAAATGACCCTGACTTAAGTGGGACAGAGCGTGAAAAGAAGGTTCAAAAATATCAAGAACAATATAATACATACGCTGATAAATATGGTCTGGACTCCATCCTAAACCAGCAGAACTGAGGGAGAGAAAGATGGCACAACGATTATTACTGCTGAGCTATAAAGATCATTTGCACAAATGCCATTTAACAATAAATGAACCAAAAACAATAACAGTCGGAAATGATCGTTCCAACACGATTACCTTTCTCGATTTAAATCCAGGATTGTCCATTATGTGGGATGGAGCTGCATGCACAATCGGTAATCAGCAGCTGCAGGTTAACGAATGCCTTACATTAAACACTCATGACGAGCCGTTCCAGGTTTATATCAAGGAAGAAGCGGAGCGGTGTGTATACGATACAACAGAAAACTATAGTATTACTTTTGGTGCTAATGATTACGATGATGTAAGAATCGAGAACGCTGCCCTCGATTTTGTACTGATTCGCGAGCATTTGGGCGATCCTTTTAAACTTGAAATCTTTGAAGGTCAAATTTACCACAATTATGTTCGGACAACGGGTGTGGTGCTGCTAGAACCAGGAGACCAGCTTTTTTTTGACGGGATGATGATAAAGATTGGTCAGGAGGACCTTGAAATTCTAGGAGTCGACTCCATCATAACAACGAAATTAGTTCGTTTATTTGACGTTCACCATGATTTCGGCAGTCATTACCCTGATTATCATCGTTCACCAAGGATTATATACCGTGAGCGAGAGGAAAAACGGAAAATTGCTAAACCCTCTAATAAACCTGGAAAACCGAGTGAACAGCTGGCACGGGTGATTGTTCCGCCGCTTGTGATGATTGCAGCGATGATCATGGTCTCATTGTTTATGTCGAATGGGCTTTATATCATCATTATGCTTGCTATGACAGTAACGACGGTCATTTTTTCAATCACATCCTATCTAAAAAGTCTGAAGCAATACCGCCTAGATATAAAAGAGCGGGATATAAGCTACCGCGAGTACTTGAAACAGAAAACACAGCAATTATATCAAGCTAGTGAAGAACAGCGGCATGCCCTCTATTATCACTTTCCAGATGTGGAGCAATTGCGTGTGATGGCAATGAAGGTTGATCCCCGAATTTATGAAAAAACCAGCTTGCATCATGACTTCCTTATGTATCGTGTTGGATTAGGGAGGGTTGATTCGAGCTTTGAGGTCGAATTCAATATCGAGGAGTTTACCCTTGATAAGGATGAACTGGTGGATGCAGCCCGCAATCTTCGGGCTCAGTATCTCACATTAGAAGATGTACCGGCAGCGACATCATTAATGAATGGACCTGTTGGGTACATTGGACAGCGTCCGCTTGTGCTGGAACAGTTACAAATGCTGGTGATGCAGGCTGCTTTATTTCACAGTTACCATGATGTTCAGTTTGTCACGATCTTTCCTGAAGCGGAAAAAGGGAAATGGGAATGGATGCGCTGGCTCCCGCATGCTAGTTTACGAGAACTAAACGTAAGAGGATTTGTTTATCACGAACGTTCTCGTGATCAGGTCCTTAACTCCCTTTATCAGATATTAAAAGGACGCAAGCTTGCTATCAATGAGAAGAGTAATAAAAGTGAAAAAATTCATTTCACTCCTCATTTTGTTGTGTTAATAACCGATGAAAAAATGATATTGGATCATTCCGTGATGGAATACTTTAATGAAGACCCGAGTGAATTAGGTGTTTCCCTTGTATTCGTACAGGATGTCATGCAGTCTCTTCCGGAACAAGTGAAAACGGTTATTGATATTCGTGATGCCACAACCGGAATGATGATCCTTGAGAAAGGTGAATTGGTCAATCGACGATTCACACCGGATCGATTTTCGGAAGGCTTTCATAAAGAAGATTTTTCACGGGCATTGGCATCGCTTAATCACCTGCAAAATTTAAAAAATTCGATTCCGGAAAGCGTGACCTTTCTCGAAATGTATGGTGTAGAGAAAGTGGAGGAGCTCGGTATTGATGGGCGATGGACACAAAATGAAACCTATAAAAGCCTGGCTGTTCCTCTGGGAATGCGTGGGAAAGAAGATCTTGTCCATTTGAACCTCCATGAAAAAGCACATGGACCACATGGTTTAGTGGCTGGGACGACTGGCTCTGGAAAATCAGAAATTATTCAGTCATATATTCTCTCGCTTGCAGTAAACTTTCATCCGCATGAAGCTTCTCTTCTGCTCATTGATTATAAAGGCGGAGGGATGGCAAATTTATTTAAAAATCTCCCGCATTTATTAGGAACGATTACAAATTTGGACGGTACGCAATCGATGCGGGCTCTTGCATCGATTAAAGCAGAATTACAAAAGCGCCAGCGGTTATTTGGCGAACATGATGTCAACCACATCAATCAATATCAAAAACTGTATAAATCAGGTGAGGCTAGAGAGCCGATGCCTCATTTATTTTTAATATCAGATGAATTCGCCGAGCTCAAATCTGAGCAGCCCGAATTTATGAAGGAACTTGTTTCGACAGCCCGTATTGGACGTTCCCTTGGGATTCATTTGATTCTGGCTACACAAAAACCGAGTGGTGTGGTGGATGACCAAATATGGTCCAACTCTAAATTCAAGCTGGCACTCAAAGTTCAAAACGCCAGCGATTCGACAGAGATCTTGAAAACGCCGGATGCGGCGAATATCACACTTCCTGGTCGTGCCTATTTACAGGTCGGCAACAATGAAATTTATGAACTATTTCAAAGTGCCTGGAGCGGGGCTGATTATATTCCTGATAAAGACGAACAAGACTTATTGGACACAACGATTTACGCCATTAATGAACTTGGCCAATATGACATCCTCTCGCATGATTTAAGTGGACTATCAAATAAAAAAGACATTAAAAAAGTTCCAACAGAACTGGATGCGGTTGTTGATTATATTCAAGCCTATGCAACGGAAAAAAGGATTGCTGAACTTCAAAGACCATGGCTTCCGCCATTAGAGGAGCGGATTTTCCTTCCAGATTTAAATAAAGTGAACTATACAAAAGCTTGGGATCAAAAGAAGAGATCGTTAGAAGTGACATTCGGTTTTCTAGATCTGCCTGAAAGGCAAGCACAAAAACCACTGACCTTGGACCTTACTAAAGATGGCCATCTTGCTGTGTTTGCGAGTCCTGGGTATGGGAAGTCTACCTTTTTACAAAGTGTAACCATGGATATCGCTCGACAGCACAGTCCGGACAGAGTCCATTTCTATTTGATCGACCTCGGGACGAATGGTTTGCTGCCATTGCGGGAATTGCCGCATACAGCCGATACGATTATGGTAGATGAGGAAATCAAACTAGGAAAGCTTTTCCGCCGCCTGCAAAATGAGTTAAAAGAGCGAAAACAAAAATTAAGCAGGTATGGTGTGGCAAATATTCAAATGTATGAACAAGCGAGTGGGGAAGAAGTCCCCGTCATTGTATTACTCATCGATACATTTGATTCCATCGTCGATGCTTCCTATCGGGACGATTTTGAGAGAATAGCGGCACAGATTGCACGGGAAGGTGTCAGTACAGGAATCCATATGGTGATCAGTGCAGGGCGGCAAAGTGCCATGCGAGCACCGGTTCTGGCAAATATTAAGCATCAAATTTCGTTGTTTATGATTGATAGTATGGAGCCGCGGAATATTGTCGGAAGAACAGAGTTAACGATTGAAGAAGTTCCGGGACGCGGTTTAATTAAATTAGATCAGCCAACCTTGTTTCAAACGGCTCTTCCTGTCAAAGGAGAAGATACGCTAGCGATTATTAAACATATTCAAGAAGAGAGTCAAGCAATGCGGAACGCTTGGAAGGGCGAGCTGCCATTGCCAATCCCAATGGTTCCGGAAATCATTGACTTCACAGCTTTTATTGAGAAACCGGAAACCAAAGCCATTTTAACCAAAGGCGGCATACCGTTTGCGGTAGATTTTGAAAATGTCGAACCTGTCGAATTAAGTTTCGTTAAAGATCATACCACCTTACTTTTAAGTGATCGAATCGATGCAGTGGAACAAACTTATTTAACTCTAATCGCAAGTATCTCAGTTAATCATCACATCGATGTGGGGCTAATCGACAATGCTGCGTCAAGATTTAGAATGTATAAGGAAAATGTCAATCTTTATGCCGACCATGCCGGTTCAATGGAGGAGTTTATCGAGCAGCTTCAGCAATTATTTGAAACAAGGGAAGATGCCTTCCGTCAAGTTCAAATGGCCACCAATAGCCGTGCAACTAGGAATGATTTTCTAAAGGAGATCCGCCCAATGGTTGTCTTCATAACCGATGTGTCATTCGTGATAGAATCGATGTCCTATACAGAACAATCGATTCTAGTAAAACTAATGGACACGGGAGCTCGCACAGGCATTCATTTTGTTGTCGGAGCTGTCCATGCCGCATTAGAAAGGCAATACGATGATATCGCGACCATGGTGAAGAAACAAAAGACCGGCATCTTGATAGGAAGAATTACGGAGCAGAACATACTTGAGGTCCTGAGTCGACCTTATAAAGAGCAAAACTTACTTCCTTATGAAGCCTACTATATTAAACATGGTAAAGCAGAAAAGATTAAAATTGCTGCTCCTTACCTAAAAAGAGAGGAAGTGAATATCGGTGTTTAATTGGTTTAAAAGTGATTTTGAGAGAAAAAGAGATGAGTATTATGAGCTGTATGAAAAACTCAAGAGTGCCATTTCGGAACACGATCATAAGGTATCAGAAGCGAATGCAGCCTACAGTTCATATCTAGGTGCTATTCCGAATCTATCTAATTCAAAAATACCTTCAAATGATTTTGAAACGAGCAGGGAAGAACTAACGGAAAAGTTAAAGCAGTGTTTTCAGGCAGATCAGGAAAAGCGGAGTTCCCTGGCTGCCGCGAAAAATAAGGCATATGAACGATATGTCCATTATAAAAATTTGGCCATTAAAGAGGCGGAAGCGGAAAGAGTAAGAAGAGAAAAGGAATTGAAAGAGCTACAGGAGAGATTGGAGCGATTGATCAGTGGGGAGCGTTAGAATTGACGGGGATAGAGTAAATGAAGCGAAGGCCGCAGCGAAGGCATTAGAGCAATCGATTGAACAAACCTATGAATCTTGTGAACAACTAATTTCTTACCTTCATTCAGCTGAATGGAGCGGGAAATCTAGAGATTCCTTTTTAAGTTATCTGGAAATCATTCAGAAATATCATCATGATCTGAAGTCCGCTGTCGCAAAACAAACAAAAGCGTTAAATAACCTGGATGGTTACGTAGATGATTTCCTTCAAGACGGCTCAGTGAGGGAAGTGAAGAATTTATGATCGAACAATCAACAGATATGTTTTCAGCGGCTGAATTATACCTATTAGCGGCAGCTTTTGGCGGAACTGTTCTTTTTGGCTTACCTGAGAAAGAAGTTTACCAATTACAAGGCGAAGAGGTTTTCAAAGAGGCACATGACCGGCTGATTGAGAAGAAAATCATCACACCGGAGGGAAAGATAACAAAATCTGGGGCACTAGTCATCCGAACCATTGAATTTTATCATCAAAGTCAGAAATACGTTCGTATCAATAATCTTCTCTTTGCCTTCCGTGAACGTGAAAGTGATGAGGTCATTGTGCTGGTGGAGTTGGATAAACAAGGGTCCTATCAGTTACGTATCACCTCTAAAGCATCACTTCTAAAAATGTTAAGTGAACATTTTCCGGTGATTGTAAGAGAACCGGTTGAAACGGAAAAAGCGTTCTTAAAAAAAGAATTATCCAATCAAGAAAGACGCGAGACCGAGGCTTTTGAGCCAGAAGAAATGTTTATGAATCTAGAATTCTTCCATCTTAAGGAGGAACATAAAGATCAATATAATTGGCACTATTATCAGCAGTGGCTGATTTTTACGAAAAATGAAAAGTTAATCATGGTCGATACTGTAAATAAAAAATATTACCATGCTAGTCAATATTGGTTTTTGAAGGTCCTATTTGATGAAATGGATTTCCCTTATAAGGAGGCGAAGTCATATGCTTAAAGCTGATGTGGGCGGTTCCAGCCTGCTGATTAATATAAATTCTGATGAGATGACAACCATTTTCACCTTTTTACAGGGGATTATTACGGAGCTAGAGACCAATGCTACACCCAGTATTGAAAAATTGGCGAACATCGATTATTACATAGAAGGAAAAGCCAAAAAAGCAATGGATGTATATGCAGAAGCGAATCAGAAGGTAATGGATTTATACGATAATTACTCCCGTGCCGCTGCGTTGGTGATTGATATCCTAAATACGATGATGCAGGCAGACGAAGCAATCGCGGAACAAATCATCGCAAAACTGGGGGTATGATGTGATGGATGTTAAATATATCCCGTCGGACTGGGATAAGATGAAAGACGGTATTGGTGATTTGATCGGACTGGGTCGTTGGGGCAAAGGGATGATCGATAATCTGAAAGATCTAAGTGATAATTTAGAGGATGCTGAGTCTGACATCGCGAACTTTGATAGTGATGGGGTTATATCCTTTCATCACACCAGTCAAAAAAGCAGGTACCAAGGATTATTTGAAGACTTCGAGATTTTACACAACTTTACCGGGAAGGTCGGAGAGATTGTTGACCGCACAATTGATCAGCCATTCTATGAAGATATGGATGCTTTTGTTGAGGCAATGCGGGATTTAACGATTTCCAACTATACAACGATTAATCGAGTCGGAGCGACCGAGACTCAATATGTCTATGCAGGTTACGGTCCTGCTCAATCTTTTGAAGTTCCTAAAACGGAAGTAAGCTTGGAGGACTTGTTTAGTGGTGATAATTACTATGCAAGTCAAATGAAGCTTGAATACGATGCTTGGAAAGAACTTAATCCAGACCGGGATTTCACGCAAGAAGAATATCAACAAGCCGTTTTAAATACACGCGCCTTTGAGTATGAATCCATTCGGAACCAACAAGAAGATAAGGAATTCTGGGTGCAAATAGGTGCGTTAGTGGTTATTGTTGGGGCCACACTCATCTGTCCTCCGGCAGGTATGGCCTTAGGGGCAGCATATGGTGCAATGGAATTGAGTTCAGCTGTTTCCGGCAAGGACTGGGTGTCAGACCGGGAGCTAGGGACTTCGGAAAGGTGGTTCCGCGGACTTTTGGCCCCATTGGATATTGTCCCTGGTGTCAGCGGGTTAACGAAATTTTCAGGCACGGTACGTCTCGCCCATCTGGGGGAGAATATCGGAGGAATTGAATTGCGGACAGGAGTTCAAGGGAGTATCCATCAAGGAATTACTCATATCGACAACATGGTAAAAACCGCTGGTCAGCAATCGGTCACACGTTTGAAGAGTGCGTCATCGGCTATAATAGATACAACCAATGTGATGAAAAATAAAATTGCAAAAGATACACTGGAAGCAGGAAGGTTAGTAGACTCTGCTATAACACAGGCGAAAAACATAACCCAATCGCGGAGAATGGGCTTAGCACTTGACGATGTGAGCGATCTTGGAAAGGTTCGAATACCTGTTGAGAATACCTATGCGGTGGAGAATAAGCTGAAAGATGTGTTGAGCAGGATTGATGGGGTTAATCTTGGAAGTGGAAGAGTTAAGGTGGCAGAACAGGCCGATGAAAGAATCTCAGAAAATATCTTAAAGGTTTTACAGGAAAATAAAATCAGTATTGAGGAATTCCAAAGAATTAAGCTGACGCCAGTATCAGAGTTGTCAGATCGCGAAATGAATTTAATCTTTTACCTTCGGGAGTCTGTAGAAAAACCAACAGAAGACACGTTAATGAGTAAGGTAATACCAATTGACTCTATTGATGGCTATCTAGGGAGAGAAAATCCATATACAACAGTTGCTGGTTATGTGGCGAAGTATGAAGATGTTGCAAAAGTAACAGGTGATTATAAGGAAACCCTTGAGACGTTACGGTTAGATTATACGTACGAAAAAGAGGGGGTTGTCATTAGAACTTATCCAGATGATGGTGATTCGTATGCGGTCATCCGGTTTAAATACAGTGATGTGTCAGAAAATTTGATTGATATACCATATGGAACAGAATTTTATGGTTCCACTACTGATGCATATCCTTGTACACATAATGGCTTTTTAGGTGGACGAAATGAAACCATCGTTCCAGAGTGGCAAGTGAAGGATTATGCAAGAGCAAACATTCAAGAAGGAGCAGAAATGTTTAGGGTTGTAGATGGTAAGGAAGAAAAAATTGCTATCTTTAAGAACGGCCGTTTTGAACCAATAAACTTTTCAGTTAATACTAATTAGAAGTGTGGGGGTATTATGGATAGATGCGTTGCTGTATATAACAATAAAAGATATAAGGCCTTTGCAGCAAGGGTTAAAGGTCAAATAACGAATATCAAATTATTTCTGCATCGAAACGAACCTGGTTTCACATCCGCTATGTCCGCTTACGATAAAGACTTACATGAAAAAGAAGTAAAAAAGGAAGAGGTTACGGAGTTATTTCGGGAGTATTTTACCGCCCGATACAAAAATTATGAATTTTTTGTTGCTCGACTTTTCCGAGATAGTTATGGAATTGAAATTGTGACGGCAGATTCAACTATAGGTAGAGCATGTAATCTTGAGATTCAAGATAGAGATCTGTATACGAAAAGACTAGGGTCCGATGATGAATATCAACTTATTCATGTAAGGGAAGATCTTGTGAGCAAGAACACAATCCGACGAGAGGTTACTTTAGAGGAGTGTTTTAAAATAGAAACTGAGCTGTTTGAATAAGGGGGTTGAAGAGATGGCAGAGAGTCTGGTACAGGAAAAGATTGCTTTATTAAATCGATACGAAGAATCGTCTGAACAATTTCAGTCCTGTTATGCAAAAATTATCTTCGATATCGTCAAAACAAAAGACTTGTTTACGGTGGTAAGGAAGAATTCATCCATAGAAAGCATTAAGGATGGGACGGCTCCCATTTTCTACGGCATAGGCTATAACGATATTCCGAGCGTTTGGTTATTTACTGAGGAATCGATTGCAAAGGAATATACGAACCATTACAACTTGAAGAAAGATGAGGTTGGCTTATATAAGAAAGTAGCCATTGAGGAATTAACGGTTTTTTTATTTAATGCGATGTTTTCTGGGGTCAGTGGATTAATTGTTGATGAAGGGAAAAATACGCTGACCACCAATGTATATGATTTAGTAAATACCTCATTACTAGCGATGCAGCGCCAGCCTGTTTTAGAAAAACAAGAATACAAGATTATGACTCTGTTTAATCAAATGAAATTTGGGTCAAAAAAATTATGGATCATACCTGCAAAAGAAACAACAGGGGAAGAGCTAATTTTTAATCAGTTTTCTCCGCTGCAAATTGAAAATACTATTAAAATATATGAAACTCAGGATGAATGTAAAAAAGAGTCGTTGCGGCATGGGTATAAAAATGAATTTTCAGCATCCGTCGACATAAACAGTCTGTATCAAGTATTAAACCATTCTATCAACAAGGGGATAAGGGAAGTACTTATCGTTGGCAATGATTATGAAGTGAAAATGAGTTTTATAAAAGTATTAAATATATTGGCACGAATGAATGATCAAAAACGTAGTTAAATAATAAACCATTATTTTTAAGAAGAAACCAGCATTCAAGGATTCAAAGTCTACTCTTTTTATAGGAGTAGGCTTCTTTTATTCATTCTTCCCTAAACATTCCCCAATCTACCATTCTCTAATATTTACCTAGTTTTGTATATTGTCAATCTATTTATAAAGGAATATTTTAGGAGTATATAGAATACTTAGATGAATGCCCAAAATAGATACAAAACTTCCAAGGAGGAGTCACCTTGTCTCTTGAACAAATGAATCCCGTGATCGAAAAAATACTAGTAAACATTGAAAAGGTTATGATTGGAAAAAGGGACGTTGCTGAACTTAGTCTTGTTGCCTTATTGGCCGGGGGGCACGTGCTCTTAGAAGACGTACCGGGTGTCGGGAAAACAATGATGGTCCGTGCCCTGGCAAAGTCTGTGAATGCCAACTTCCGCAGAATTCAATTTACACCCGATTTATTGCCATCCGATGTAACCGGAGTCTCCATATATAATCCAAAAGAAATGGAATTTCAATTTCGTCCCGGTCCGTTAATGGGGAACATCATTCTTGCCGATGAAATTAACCGGACATCCCCGAAGACACAGTCGGCACTCTTAGAAGGGATGGAGGAAGCGAGTGTAACCATTGATGGAATAACCCGTCAACTGAACAAGCCCTTTTTCGTTATGGCAACGCAAAACCCAATCGAATATGAAGGGACATACCCGCTTCCTGAGGCACAACTTGACCGTTTTTTATTAAAAATGAAAATGGGTTACCCGGACTTACAAGAGGAAATGGAAGTGTTGAACCGAGCACAAAGGGTCCCGCCGATTGAGGATTTAACGCCAGTGATTGACCTTGAAGGCCTCCGCGATTTACAAAAAGAAATTAAAGATGTCTTCGTCGATGATACGATTAAGCGTTACATTGTCGACATTGTCAATCGCACAAGGGGCCACGGCAGCGTCTACCTTGGGGCAAGCCCAAGGGGTTCAATTGCCTTAATGAAAGCAGCGCAGGCCTATGCGTATATGTTTGGACGTGATTATGTCCTGCCTGATGACATTCAATATTTGGCCCGTTGTGTCTTATCCCATCGGATCATTTTAAAATCAGAGGCAAAGTTTGAAGGGATTACTGCTGAAGAAATAGTCAACCGGGTGGTTGCAAGAGTTCCTGTACCGGTCCAAAGGTTAGTGAAATAGAATGAAAAAGCTCTGGATTCCAATCAAAAAAGTGTGGAAGTTTATCCTGTTACTTTTTTTGATTCTATTAACCTTTTCTTACGCGATGTTCCAAGGGGGTTTTGTCAGCTGGTTTTTATTTTATAGCTTTTTACCCTTTGCGATCTATTGTGTGGCCATAGCCTTCTACTCCTTAAATGAACTTGAAGTCACAAGAACATTGCAAAAATTAGATTACAATTCGGGGGAACCTTTAAGGGTGGCAGTTACAGTAAAAAGATCAAAATCCCTTCCGTTATTTTATTTACTTGTCGAGGACAACTTAGATGATTCCTTGAAATTTGCCAATCAGCAAAAGAAACCAAAGGCACTTCTTTTACCGGGATTGAAAAAGGAATTTTCTTATGAATATATCATTGAAGAGCTGCCGCGCGGTGAACATTTTTTTCAGTCCTTTACCTTAAGAATCGGTGATCCGCTTGGCTTATTCGAAAAAGAAAAAAGGGTAACTTCAGAGGGCAAAATTATTGTCTATCCAGCTTATTCAGATCTATTATATCGACCATTTGAAAATCAGTATGATCAAGGTTTGACCGCATCAAGGGAACGTGTGCAGCGCGATACTTCAATGGCTACGGGAGTAAGGGACTACCAGCCGGGTGACCGATTTTCGTGGATTAACTGGAAAGCCTCTGCGAAACGAAACGTACTAATGACAAAGGAATTTGAGCAGCGGCAATCACATGATGTTTTTGTCGTCATGGACTGTGTACCAGATAGCCATTTTGAGCCTTTGGTATCCTTTACGGCCTCATTACTGAGGGCTATTTTGAAAAAAGGAGCCCAGACTGGTCTTTTAACGATTAGCAACGAGCGGGCATCGTTCCCGATCCGAGGAGGAGAACAGCATCTCCAGCAACTCTTTTATCATTTAGCAAAAATAGCAGCGAAATGTATCTCACCTTTTGAAAAGGTGTTAGATACAGATGGTCTTTTTATCCAACAAACGGTTTCGTTTATGCTTGTCACTGCACAGATAACTAAACCCTTGATTGAAAAAGCAAGTTTCCTTGGACAACGAAAAGGAGGAACCATTACGCTTTTTCTAATAAAGGGGGAGAAAGTATCCCCAACAGAAAACGAAAGATCACTTATTGCAATGGCCAATGCACGAGGGGTGCGGATTGTTATGGTTCATGAAGGCGAACACAAGGCAGCCTTTTCGGAGGTGAACTTTTTTTGATTAAAAGGGATTATCCATCGTTTCTGTTATATACGTTTGGTTTTCTATTATTATGGGAGTGGCTTCGTCCAGTTGAACAATTAACGGAAACGGAACATATTGAAACATTTATTATGTTCCTGATTATTTCGTTTGGCCTCTCTTTTTTACATCTAAAATGGATTTGGCAATATCTGATTAAAATGATATTTATCTTATATTCTATCAACCGCATCCACTATGATGAAGGGTTCTTTCAGTTTGGCTGGGTTAAGTCCTTATTAACGGATGTGATCGATAATATTGGCTTGATCGCTGCAAGGGACTGGAACGACTTATCCAATGAGTTCCGGACACTATTATTCTTTGTCCTGCTTTGGATAATGGTCTATTTAATTAATTATTGGCTCTTAAACCGGAAGCGAATATTTATCTTTTATCTTATGACATTGATTTATATTACCGTGTTGGATACGTTTACCCCTTATAGCGCAAAAGCGGCGGTTGTCAGAACAGTGGTGGCCGGTTTCGCGGTGATGGGGATGCTGACGTATTACCGGATTATCCAGAGGGAGAATGTAAACACCGAGCCAGCTTTCTTTCGAAAGTGGATGGTGCCGCTAGCAGGAATGCTTGCATTTAGTGTTTTTATTGGAATTGCAGCACCAAAAGCTGAACCGATATGGCCCGATCCTGTTCCCTATTTAACAGCTAATAACGATAAAGTTCCAGAACGCAATCTAAGTGGTGTGCATCGAATTGGCTACGGAACGGATGATTCCGCTTTAGGCGGTCCATTTATAGGGGACAACAACCCGGTTTTTAACTATGAAGCGAACGGAAAAAGTTATTGGAAGATGGAAACGAAGGATGTGTACACAGGAAAAGGCTGGCTAACATCTGGGACAACGCCTATTTCCTTCCGTCAGGATGACCTCGTCCCTGTTTATTCATTGCCTAAAACAGTGGAGACCATTAAGGAAACTGCCCGTGTCATAACAAATGTGAAATATAACTACAATTATCTTATGTATCCTGCTGGAATTACCAGAGTGTTAAAAATCCTGCCCCTGGATCCAAACGGCAATAGATTTGAAATTGATACAACCAATGAGAGAATTAGCCTGTTCAATAATGAAGTTCCTACCATACCACAGGTCTTTACAGTTGAATTTAAAACACCCAAATATAAAGCAAAGGATTTAGTGCAAACAACTAGTTTTGATCCGACAAGCATCAACCCTGAATTTTATGAAAAGTATACCCGACTGCCTGAGGAGCTGCCACCAAGAGTTAAAGAGTTAGCAGAAGAAATTACTGCCTCAAAATCGAATTGGTTCGATAAAGCGAAGGCAGTGGAGAGTTATTTTGGAAAAGCGGAATTCACATACGACCAAAAAAATGTTGCGGTGCCTGACACCAACGATGATTATGTCGATCTGTTTTTATTTGATACAAAAAGGGGTTATTGTGATAATTTCTCCTCATCCATGGCAGTTATGCTTCGAACACTGGGGATTCCCACTCGCTGGGTCAAAGGGTTTACGGGTGGAGATTTTCTCCAATATAGTGATGAGGCTTCAGAGGTACAGGTTTATGAAGTAACAAATAATAATGCCCACTCCTGGGTGGAGGTCTTTTTTCCAAATCAAGGCTGGGTCCCATTTGAGCCAACAAAGGGCTTTTCAAATGAAATCATCATCAATTATGAATCAGCAGCGACATCATCATCTAATCCGCAAACCAGCACACCAACTGTGAAAAAGCCTCAGCAGGAAAATCTTGATGATACGAAGGCGTCAAATGATTCGAATCAATTCTCTGATATCAAAAGAATGTGGACTGATTCAAAATTGTTTTTGAAAAATAATTGGATGCGGATGGTTCTTATATTCATACTCTTAGCAGGAGTATCTACGATTCTTTATCGGGTCCGTGGGAAGTGGGTTCCGTACTTGCTGTTAGCGGTTTATCGGTTCAAGAAAAGGGACGAAAGTTTCGGGGCTGCCTACCTGGCTTTATTAGAACAGTTCGATCGCTACGGTTTAAAGCGGAAGGAGAACCAAACACTGAGGAACTATGCCCGTTATATTGATTCGTTCTTTTCGACGAGAGAGATGTCGCGATTGACAGCTATTTATGAAAATTATGTGTATCATCAGAACCTGCCGAAGGGAACTTGGGAAGAATCGCATGAATTGTGGGAAAATTTAATCAAAAAAACAATTGCTTGACCAGAAAAACGACCTATTGTTACAATATGTACTATTCAATGTCTAGCGCAAGCTATTAGCGGACTTCGCTAAATGGGTGTGCGCTTTTCAAAATATGTACGTTTTCTTCATATATCCTCGATAATACGGATCGAGAGTCTCTACCGGGTCACCGTTAAATGACCTGACTATGAAGGCGGAATTTTTCTGTGAGCTTTTTTTTCGAGGAAACTAGAATTCTGCCTTCCTGATATTTAATGGGGGGAGAATTCTAGTTTTTTTTATATCATTTGTTGTTAAGGTTAATAATAACTATATCTTGAGAAAATTGGGGTGGATGCTTTGCAAGGAAAGCATGAAATGATTATTGTATTAGATTTTGGGAGTCAATATAACCAGCTAATTACTCGCAGAATTCGCGAGTTTGGGGTATACAGTGAACTGCATCCGCATACGATTACAGCTGAAGAAATTCGCAAATTGAACCCAACTGGGATTATTTTTTCCGGCGGACCAAACAGTGTGTACGATGAAAATTCCTTCCGTTGTGATGAAGAAATATTTGAAATGGGTCTGCCTATTCTCGGAATTTGTTACGGGATGCAATTAATGACTGTCCATTTCAATGGGAAGGTTGAAAAAGCAAGCCAACGTGAATACGGAAAAGCAACTATGACGGTGCAGCATGAATCAGCGCTATTTAGCGGCCTGCCTAAAGAGCAAACCGTGTGGATGAGCCATGGCGACCTTGTGGTAGAAGCCCCTGCAGGTTTCACTGTTGACGGCACGAACCCTACCTGCCCGATTTCCGCAATGAGTAATGAAGAGCGAAAGCTATACGCTGTTCAGTTTCATCCGGAAGTACGTCATTCTGTTTATGGGAATGAATTGCTTAGAAATTTTGTTTTTAACGTTTGTAAAAGCAGCGGCGATTGGTCAATGGGGAACTACATTGAAATCGAGATGGCGAAGATTCGCGAACAGGTTGGCGATAAAAAGGTGCTTTGTGCCTTAAGTGGCGGGGTTGACTCTTCCGTTGTTGCCGTGTTAATTCATAAAGCAATTGGTGACCAACTAACTTGTATTTTTGTGGACCATGGTCTTCTCCGTAAAAATGAAGCAGAAAGTGTGATGAAGACTTTCTCTGAAGGCTTCCATATGAATGTAATCAAGGTCGATGCTAAAGAACGTTTCCTATCGAAGTTGGAAGGCGTTTCTGACCCAGAGAAGAAACGGAAAATCATCGGCAATGAGTTTATCTATGTATTTGATGATGAAGCAACAAAGCTTAAGGGCATAGAGTTTTTAGCTCAAGGAACGCTTTATACCGATATCATAGAAAGTGGTACAGCTACCGCGCAGACGATTAAATCACATCACAATGTAGGCGGCCTGCCAGAAGATATGCAGTTTACATTAATTGAACCATTAAGCACCTTGTTTAAGGATGAAGTCCGTGCGCTTGGAACAGAGCTTGGCATTCCGGATGATATCGTCTGGAGACAGCCTTTCCCTGGCCCAGGTCTAGGGATTCGTGTCTTAGGGGCTATTTCAGAGGATAAACTTGAAATCGTTCGGGACTCGGATTGGATCCTTCGTGAGGAAATTAAAAAGGCTGGGCTTGACCGAGAAATATGGCAGTATTTCACCGTACTTCCAGACATTCGCAGTGTCGGGGTAATGGGTGATGCTAGAACTTACGATTATACCATCGGTATCCGAGCGGTTACCTCGATTGACGGGATGACATCCGATTGGGCAAGAATTCCGTGGGATGTCCTTGAAGTCATTTCAACGCGTATTGTTAACGAAGTAGCGCATGTGAACCGGGTAGTGTACGACATTACCAGCAAGCCGCCAGCAACGATTGAGTGGGAATAAGAAAAGCGATAGAGAAAGAACCGGGACTATAGTTCCGGTTCTTATTTATTTTAGGAGTGAAATATTCCCGAACGATTTTAATTTTAATTTTAAAATCGTTCGTATTTTTTGTTTACAAGATGTTTTTTTCCTGCTAAAATAAAAAACGAGTTAAGAGAATATAATAATTGCATCGTATAATCTTGGGGATATGGCCCAAAAGTTTCTACCGAGCCACCGTAAATGGCTTGACTACGAGGCAGTGTCATTAATAAAGAGGCTAGCTTCCTTTTCCTCTTTTATTGCACATGCCTAAAGTCACGCTCCGGTAGAATATGCCGGAGCTTTTTTTGCATAATAAAGAAAAGAACCATAGGGGGAAAAGAAATGCAAAAGTATTTTGAGTTTGAGAAACACGGTACAAATTATCGCCGCGAGTTTATTGGTGGACTGACCACCTTCTTAGCGATGGCTTATATACTAGTTGTTAACCCTTTAACATTATCATTAGCATCGATAAAGGATTATCCTGATGCCTTACGAATGGATTATGGTGCTGTATTTGTGGCGACAGCTCTTGCATCAGCGATAGGATCGATTGTCATGGGACTTCTCGGAAAGTATCCATTAGCACTAGCCCCAGGAATGGGCTTGAATGCGTTCTTTGCTTATACAGTTGTATTAGGAAGCGGGATTCCTTGGCAGCATGCCCTTGGCGCAGTGCTTATCTCAGGTGTATTTTTCTTCTTATTAACACTCACTGGCCTGCGAGAAAAAATCATTAACGCCATTCCAGTTGATTTAAAACACGCAGTTGGTGCTGGGATTGGCTTATTCATTACCTTTATCGGATTACAAAATGCTGGTATTGTGGTCAATAATGATGCAACACTTGTTGGTTTAGGAGATTTGACAGCAGGACCTACTTTGCTTGCTATTTTTGGGATCGTCGTTACAGTAATTATGATGACAAGAGGTATTAATGGTGCCGTCTTTTATGGAATGGTGATCACAGTAATCGTCGGAATGATCTTCAACTTAATTGATATGCCGCATAAAGTAGTCGATTCAGTTCCAAGTTTAGCGCCGACCTTTGGTGCAGCATTCTCTTCGTTTGGAGATAGTTCTTTTTATACAACTGCAATGCTTGGAATTATTCTAACCTTCTTGTTTGTTGATTTCTTTGACAATGCTGGTACACTTGTCGCAGTAGCGAACCAAGCGGGAATTATGAAAGACAATAAGCTGCCTCGAGCTGGACGCGCATTAATTTCGGATTCGATTGCAACAACTGTCGGTGCAGTACTTGGTACATCCACTACAACGTCTTACATTGAGTCATCTGCAGGGGTCGCCTCTGGAGCGCGAACTGGGTTTGCAGCTTTAGTAACAGCCGGATTCTTTATCTTATCGCTATTCTTCTTTCCGTTATTATCGGTTGTTACAGCCCCTGTAACGGCACCTGCGTTAATTATTGTTGGGGTTTTAATGGTATCTTCATTAGGGAAAATTGATTGGCAGCGTTTTGAGATTGCTGTTCCAGCATTCTTAACGATGATTGCGATGCCACTGACTTACAGTATTGCCACTGGTATTGCTGTTGGGTTTATCTTCTACCCAATTACGATGATCGTAAAGGGCAGAACAAAAGAAATCCACCCGGTCATGTACTTCTTCTTTGTAATCTTTGTACTATATTTCATTTTCTTAAAATAAGTCAAAAGGGACTGTGGCTTGCCACAGTTCTTTTTTATTGGGTTGAGAGGGATGAAGTTTGAATAACTAGTCGTAAGTTCATGTAGCTGTCGAACTTTGTCGTTGACTTCCTGTTTTCTGTCTTTTATCCTGTAAATAATAGGTTAAAAGGTAGAAATGGGGAATTGGGTATGGCAGAACTGCTGATTGAAAAGGTTTTAAATAATAATGTTTTAATTGCTGAACACCCTTCCTATGGAGAAGTTGTTTTGATTGGGAAAGGACTTGGCTTTAATCGCAAGCGCGGGGACTATATCGAAACAGATTCAGTGGAAAAACTTTTTGTCTTAAAAAATGAAAAGGAACAAGAAAATTATATTAAATTGCTTCCTTTTATCGATAATGAATACTTAGAGGTAATCATAGCCTCTATTGAATTAATCAAACAACGAACAAATTCGATGTTAAACGAACATATCCATGTGGCATTAACGGACCATCTAATGTTTGCTTTAACGAGAATCTCGCAAGGAATGGAAATGAAAAATCCATTTTTAGTGGAGACGAAAGCGCTTTATCGTCATGAGTATGAAGTGGCAAAAGATGTGGTGGAGCTTATTAAGGATAAGACAGGAATTAGCCTTCCAATTGGTGAAATAGGATTTATCGCCCTGCATATTCATAGTGCGCTAACAAATAAAAATCTTTCGGATGTAAATCAACATTCACAACTAGTCAGCAGATTGGTTGATATGGTAGAAGAACAGCTTGAAATAGAGATAGATAAAGAAGGAATCGATTATATGAGACTTGTTCGTCACCTTCGCTTTGCCATTGATAGGGTAGTTAAGGGTGAAAAAGTCGATGAACCAGAAAAAATCGCTTCCCTATTGAAAGATGAATATCCAGTATGTTATAATCTCTCATGGAAGCTCATTAAAGTGATGCAACAATCATTAAAATTGAAAGTCTTTGATGCAGAAGCAGTATATTTAACAATGCATTTGCAGCGACTTCAAAAAAAATTTAAATAGCACTTATTTTTTACGTGTTACTGATTCGATCAGGCATGAGTAAAAAGTTTAATTGAAATGAAGTTAATGGGGAAATCTATACCCATAATTTCATTCAATTGGATTTTTACTCATGCCTTTTTTATTGTGTTTTTTGTGGATAATGTAACCGCTTTATGAGCTAAACGAAAAAATTTAGGAGGGATTTTTTATGTTTAAAAATGCTTTTGGTGTTTTACAGAAAGTCGGTAAAGCACTTATGCTACCAGTAGCGATCTTGCCTGCTGCCGGGATATTATTAGCAGTTGGTAATGCACTTCAAAACCCAACATTAATTGACCTCGCCCCGTTCTTAGATAATAGTGGGATCGCGATGGTTGCGAAAATTATGGAACAGGCAGGTAGTGTTATATTTGGTAACCTGTCGTTATTATTTGCCGTTGGGGTAGCGATTGGATTAGCTGGAGGAGAAGGTGTAGCTGGACTTGCTGCTATTGTAGGTTTCCTGATTATGAATGCAACCATGGGAACTGCTTTAGGAATAGATGCAGATGCGCTTGCGAAGCATCCTCAAAGTTACGCGTCAGTTTTAGGGATTCCAACACTGCAAACCGGTGTTTTTGGAGGTATCATCGTCGGTCTGATTGCCGCGTACATGTATAATAGATTCTTCGAAATTGAATTGCCATCCTATCTAGGATTCTTTGCTGGTAAGCGATTCGTTCCAATTGTAACTGCTGCCAGTACTGTTCTTTTAGGATTGCTAATGATTGTTATTTGGCCGCCAATTCAAAATGGCTTGAATCTATTCTCAACCAACATGGTTGATGCAAACAGAACTGTTGCTGCTTTTATTTTTGGAGTCATTGAACGTTCATTAATTCCATTTGGATTGCATCATATCTTCTATGCACCATTCTGGTATGAATTTGGCAGCTATACAAATGCCGCCGGAGATCTTGTCCGTGGTGACCAACGTATTTTCATGGAACAAATTAAAGATAATGTCCAACATTTAACTGCGGGTACATTCACAACAGGTAAATATCCATTCATGATGTTTGGACTTCCTGCAGCTGCACTTGCTATTTACCATGAAGCACGTCCAGAAAAGAAAGTGTTTGTAGGAGGATTGATGGCTTCTGCAGCGTTAACTTCTTTCCTAACAGGTATTACAGAACCAATTGAATTCTCATTCTTGTTTGTTGCACCAGTATTATTTGGAATCCACGCAATTTTTGCGGGATTATCCTTTATGACAATGCACTTGTTAAATGTAAAAATCGGGATGACATTCTCTGGTGGATTAATTGACTATGTTCTATTCGGTTTAATCAACCCACAAACAAATGCGTGGATCGTCATTCCAGTAGGTCTAGTTTTTGCATTGATTTATTACTTCGGTTTCCGTTTCGCGATCCGCAAATGGAATTTAAAAACACCAGGTCGTGAATTAGAAGAAGAAGATGATAGCCAAGCGCCGACAGGCAAAGCAGGCTCAGGTGATTTAGCAGCTAATATTTTAGATGCTATGGGCGGTAAGGAAAATATTGCTCATTTAGATGCTTGTATAACACGTCTTCGTGTATCTGTTAATGATAGTAAAAACGTTGATAAAGCCCAATTGAAAAAACTTGGTGCGGCAGGTGTCCTTGAAGTAGGTAATAACATTCAAGCGATTTTTGGACCGCGTTCTGAAACAATCAAAGGACAAATGAAAGATATCATGTCAGGTAAGCGACCTCGTACGACTTCTGTTGCTACACCAGAAAAAGGTGCAGAAAAACAGAACGAGGCCACTAATTCAGATGCACTTCAAAAAGCACGTGAAAATGAAGTATTTGCAGCACCGCTAAAAGGGGAAATCAAGCCGATTACCGAAGTGCCGGATCAGGTGTTTGCTGGAAAAATGATGGGCGATGGCTTTGCAATCGTACCGGCAGAAGGATTGATTGTTTCACCTGTCAACGGAAAAATCGTAAACCTATTCCCAACAAAACATGCAATTGGTATTTTATCAGATACTGGTCGTGAAATACTGATTCATGTGGGTATTGATACAGTTAATTTAAAAGGCCAAGGATTTGAGACATTAGTGTCAGAAAATGACATTGTCGAACAAGGACAGCCTTTATTAAAAGTTGATTTAAATTACATTAAAGAACATGCAACATCCACAATCACACCGATTGTCTTCACGAACTTAGCTGAAGGTGAAAAAATTGTCATCAATAAGCAAGGTCAAGTGGAGTTGAAGCAAGAAGGTATCATTAAGATTACTAAGTAAATTGGGAGCCGGTCCAAATGTTTGGATCGGCTTTTATATTTATAATAGAAGAAAGTGGATATAGGGAAAATTATTTGAAAATTTTATTGACGTTGTCTAAATTAGGTGGTAGTATATTAAAGCAGTCGTTATTGACGAGTTAACAACTTGTTGGTGTTGAAAAACATTTGATAAATTGGTTGACAACGAATTGCTGAAATGTTATAGTTATAAAGTTGCTTCAAACGAAGTAGCGAGCTTGTTCTTTGAAAACTAAACAAA
>NZ_NUOW01000021.1:0-12755 GCF_002584635.1 Bacillus sp. AFS031507 | reverse complement strand
CATTACAGGAATGCTGCCCCCATTAGTCGAATAAGAGGATTGCCGCAGCAACCCCCTTTCTTAAATTCAAGGCACCCGATAATGCAATAACACATTGGGTTATTCTTGCCCCTGCATACTTCACAAACTTTTTAACACCGTCTTTTTCAATTCCAAAAGATATATTACCAGAATCTTGTTCATCAAAAATACAAAACACTTTACCAAGATTTCTAAGCCAATCAAAATCATGTTTTTCTTTTAAGTAAAAAGAAACACTGTCTAAATTTATTGCTTTCGTCTCTCCCATTTAAAACCTCCATTTATTATTCAAAAAAACATAATCTGTACTCTATAAAAAATCCTTCTTTCTCCGTTAACCTTCTACATTATTGAAATAGCTCTGTTCCTTAACTCAAGCACCAGCAGCCCATTTTTTTGCTTTCAGAACTAATTCATTTACAAAATGCTCTTTACCTTGTTGATATTTATGAATATCGTCAGGATATAGGCTGGCTAGCTTTATTTTTAATTCCCCATAATCTTGAGCGTCTTGTGGATGATTTATTAAATATTATTTAAAATTTAAATGTGTTTTTATATTTTCATTCCCTCTTTGGAAGATTTGTAAATGATGGGTTCGCTTCTCATTTCCATTCGGAAAGTGTCTTCTTCCAATTATTCCATTCTCGCCTCTAGGTTCATATCCTAGAGTCTTTAATTGTTCATTATAAATGTCCACTTGTTCAATATTTTTAACAACTAATAAAATGTCGATTATTGGTTTCGTATAACCTACTGTCTGAACAGATATACTTCCAATATGATGTATTCCAATATGTTCTTTCTTAAAAATTTTAATTAATTTTTCGGCTTCATCTTCGTACAATTGGCTCCATTTTTCTGACCAAGGAAGAATTTCTGTTTTCCTCAAAAAATTGCCTCCGCAAAAATATTTCCTATTCACCTTAAATATTCTACCTTTATCAAAAACTTTCTTCTTCCACTAACCTGCTTACGTTAGCTCAATAAGAAAAAGCCACCAAATGGCAGCTTGATCCTCAACTTTAGCATTCTTTAGTTCAAGTAGGCGCTAGTGCAACTTTTATTTATTCATCTTCTCCTGCATCTATTTTCAAGCTATTTTGCAACTTCCGGATATAAATGATCTGACCAATGTGATATGCGTTATGAGTTGACACATTTCCGAGTATTGCCCACCATTTCACGTGTCCAGGAAAACCATTAACTTCACTCTCTACTTTTTCTTCAGATAATATCTCCTGCCAACGTAAAAGCAACTCTAATAGTTGTTTCTTTAAGTCAGCAAAAGTATGATTTTCAGGAATAATAAAGCTGTTATTATTATTTCCTATGGAAGGCACAGCATCAACGTGAGATTTTTGGTACCTTGTTTGCCATGTTTGATTCCAATATAGTAGATGCTGCACAATTTCAGCAATACTATTACTTTCTTCGTTTGGCTTCCAAAATGCATGTTCCTCAGACAATCTTTCTACTGAATCTGAAAATGGCAGGTACCAACTAGGGTCATTGGCATTTGCCAACAACTGATCCGATAAAACATCTTTTGCATGAACCATAACCAACACTCCTAATTTTTATACCTTTATCTTAGTTATCGTTATTAACACAAAGTTGTGCAGCTATCTTTTGTACCCGTTCTATAGTTACTCCATCTCTCAATTCCACCGATAAAGGATGGTCGGTTGGTTCGAGCTCAATGAAAGGTCGAATGCCATCTGGTCGAGGATGGACCATTGTTTTTAAGTTTACAGTATCAGGATAACAAGGTAAATCGGTAGATAGCCACCCAAACATTGGTTCCAATAATTCTTGTTTATCCCAGTGCTCTTTTATATTGTTAAAATTAGCTTCACTTAATGAAACCCATACACCCCATATTAGGTGTTCATCGGTCCCAATTATAGGAATCTCAATACATCCACGAATAAAGAAATGTTCGTTATCCATAATGCATAAATCGTCATCTAGCTCAAACCTATCCTCTCGCTCTTCAGGTCCAGCATCATAATAATGGACGGGAGCTGGATTTCCGTAACTTGTAGGAAGTTCTTCGTGATATTTACCGCAACAACTGCAAGCGTATCCCTTAATTTTAGTCATTCTGTTCCTCCATTAATTTCACCATTTGAATCTTCTATAACTTCTTATTCATAATTCGTTATCCAAAATACTTATTCCTTCTTTCACTAAACTGTCCGTTTGTTCAATAAGAAAATTAAAAAGCTGGTGGAGTCACCGAAAAAAGTATGGCAGCATGTTCACTAAAATTATTTTCCCATTTATGCTTCATTTGTGCTGGTATTTTCACACTATCACCAGGTTCCAATATGTATTCTTCATCATCTAAAAACACTTTAATTTTCCCCTCTAATACAAAAGCAACTTCTTCTCCTTTATGCTCCAACTGTTTCTCAGATGAAGCAGTGTTCGGTGGAAAATTCATAATGGCTGTTGCCAGGTTTCCAGTAAAATCAGGTGAAACTAGCTCATAAGATAAGTTTTCAATGATCATTTTCTTTCGATGACTAGACCTAACAACTAAATCAACCGTGTTTGTTTCTTCAATGAAAAAACTAAATGTTGGAACGTCTAGGGATTTCGCTAGAACTTTAAGAGTCTGAATAGAGGGGTTTGCTAAGCCACGTTCGATTTGGCTCAACATTGAAGGCGTTATTTCAGCTAACTTTGCTAATTCTCTATTGCTTAAGTCTTTAGCTTTTCTATATTTTTCAACCATCTTACCAATATCTATATTTTCCATTCCTATGCACTCCTTGAAAATTAATTGTTAATTATAATTTAACATTTTTAAATAATACTTAACAACTAAAAGTGTCTATGTTAAACTGTGTTTAACTTAATTAAATTATATTTTACTTCGTTTTGATGACTATAATCAATTCAATAAGGAGGACTATCAAAGTGAAAGAGATTGAATTCAGAGATCTACAAACATGGAAAGAACACTATCCTTTACTAATCAAACTCATTTCGATGAAGGAAATATTGTGGTTAAATCCTAAAATTGAAAAGTTTAAAACAGGAATTAAAAAATCCCCCCTTACTCAAGATGATGTAAAGGATGCAGAGAAAAGGTTGAAACGTTTTGCTCCATATATTGCCAAAGTATTCCCAGAAACAAAAAAGATGAATGGGATAATAGAATCTCCTTTAGTGAGAATTCCTTCCATGAAACAATCCTTAGAGCTGGATTATCAACAACCTATATTAGGTGAATTATTGCTTAAGTGTGATAGTCACCTTCCTATATCAGGGTCTATAAAAGCAAGAGGCGGGATTTATGAAGTTCTCAAACATGCAGAAGAATTAGCTCTTCAACATCAATTATTGACGATTCAAGATGACTATTCCATTTTAGATAGTGATAGGTTTCGAACATTCTTCTCCCAATATTCAATCGCAGTAGGCTCGACTGGAAATTTAGGACTTAGTATAGGCATCATGAGTGCAAAGTTAGGTTTTAATGTGACCGTTCATATGTCGGCTGATGCAAAACAATGGAAAAAAGACTTACTTCGAAGCAAAAATGTAAATGTAATTGAATATGAATCCGATTATAGTAAAGCAGTAGAGGAAGGTCGACTCCAAGCAGATGGGGATCCTACATGTTATTTTGTAGATGATGAAAATTCTTATGACCTATTTTTAGGATACGCAGTAGCAGCAGCTCGATTAAAAAAACAATTAGAAGAGTTAGAGATAACAATTGATGAAAATCATCCTTTGTTTGTTTATCTTCCATGTGGAGTAGGCGGTGGTCCTGGCGGTATAGCTTTTGGTTTGAAGTTATTTTATCAAGACCATGTTCACTGTTTCTTTGCAGAACCTACCCACTCTCCATGTATGTTACTTGGTTTAATGACTGGACTTCATGATAAAATTTCTGTACAAGATATTGGTATTGATAATGTAACCGACGCTGATGGACTTGCTGTAGGAAGACCATCTGGATTTGTAGGTAAAACTATAGAACCGTTTCTTAGTGGTAATTATACGGTTAGCGATGAACAGTTGTATAAGTTACTAAAGGAACTAGTTGATACAGAGGGGATTCATTTAGAACCTTCAGCACTAGCAGGCATGATAGGACCAATTAAATTATGTAAAGAAGGAACCGATTATTTACTGAAGCATAATTTAACAAAAAAAATGAGTAAAGGTACACACATTATTTGGGGGACTGGTGGAAATATGGTTCCTGAAGAAATGATGAATCAATATTATCAAAAAGGATTGAATTTAACGTTAGAGAATCAAAGGTAATTCAACACGGGGGTTAGCTGACCCCCGTGTTTTTATTGGAAAAATTATTTCTTGTTGAACTAACCTCCCCGTTAGCACAATAAGAAAACAGGATCGCCGCAGCCATCCCATCTTTAACATAAGCACCAATTAGCTGAAGAAGAAAATCAACACATCTCTTATATCTATGTCATTTTTTTCGTCAACAACTTCTAAAGGAAGCTCTCTTTATATTAAAACCACAATCTTTTATGATAATCATATTCAGAGATATCGTAATTCTCTTCTCTTTCTTTTTTTGGGGTACACTCTTCACAAGGTTCTTCCGACTGGTTATGTTCACATTGTTCTAATAAAAGTTCCATTGTTTGTATCCCCTCTCCTATTTCTTATTATTTATATTAATGGAAGCGATTACATTTGTCAGGTGCTTTTTATTGGAAAATAATAAATCGTGTTATTAAATTTGTGAGGAAATAAGAGTGAAACAATCATAAAATTTTTCTGTTTTTGAATCTGGTAATTTGGACAGTTCCGTCAATTCTTTGATTCCCTCATAAGCCTTCCTATTCCAATCCCTTTAAATAGGCATTTCTAAACATAATATAAAAATCCGAATTTTCTCCGAAATATCGCTTAAAGCCTTCTAATACTTTTTCTTTAATTATTAAACAATCGTACCCGTTAGCACAATAGGAAAAGCCGCCTACGATAGCAGCTTGGATCTTCAACTCTTGCACCCTTTGGTTCAATAAATCTGTTTTATCTGAAGTATATTTTATTACGCTCCCAATCTTCAGGAACAAGCAACCATAATCCAGGCATTACACATTTATTGCGTTGTATGTAATCGGTTGGAGTATATTTGAAGGGTTTGTTAAGCATATTTTTTATCCCATCTATTGTTTGTATGTTTAAAGCGTTTATCGAGTATTTTTCATATGAATTTAAAATTGAATTTACTTTTTCACTATCTGCTTCAAAAAAGTCATTTTGCAATTCACTAAACCAACCTTCATAATATGTCGATTTTGGACCTCCCATTCCGTGTGGGCATTCTGTTGTTTCATTATTTGGATTAACATAACACCACCAAGATACATCAGAAATAAGTATTCCTAAAGCTGTTAATTCTTTAATAAACTCTTCTAAATTATTTTTCATAACTATACAGTCAATGTACCCGTTTCCAACTGGTTGAACTTTATACTTTGTAAATAGATGTTCTATTTGTGTGACGAATTCATTCTTATTAGAAGTTAAGTAATCAAAATACCTCATCAATTAAGATTTCCTCTTTGTTTACAATAGTACCCGATAGTTCAATAAAAAATATGGGTTGATGTTGCTACTTAATTTTTAAAACAAGACAAATAATATTGTTATGAGGTTAATAAAAAAGAACAGTAATAATAAGAAGGATACAACGCTCCATACATACTCTTTCCTTTTAATTGTATTTATAAAAATAATTGTTATCGCAATACTTGAAACAATTGAATACAAATATCCTGATATATTCGAAATATAGAACCCATTTGCTAATAAATTAACCATAAAAAATGCGATAGAACAGACGACTAAAATCTTTTCTAATTTTTTCCCTCGGACAAAAACATAAATTATAATCACCACAAAAAGTAAATCCAATAAAAAATTTGAGATCATTACTTATTCCTTTCAATAAAAAATTAAATGGCTTTATCTTATTCAATTCAATTATCCTGCTTCTTTAACGCAATAAGAAAAAGGATCGCTGCCGCAACCCTTGTTTAACTCTTGCACCCGTTACTTTAAGTGTAATCGTTCACAAAATCCTATACCAACCCTTACGATTACACAAGGAAGTAATATGTGCAAGATGATGTCTACTATGCCAAGCATAGATTCCTATATTTTTACCTACTGAAACTTCACCTGAATCTGGATGAATAAATGTCTTTTCCATATCAGCAGGAGTTAGACTACGTAAAAGGTTGGTCCAGCGTTTGTGTAATGTTTCGAGAAGTAAAAGTGAAGTATCAATTGGCAATTTATAATCAGATAGTTCCGCCCATTTCGTTTCGTCATATGGCTTAATTACAGGATTTTCTTCCGTAAGAGCCAATTTAAAACGAACGTAGGCATTCATATGACTATCTGCAAGGTGATGTATTACTTGTCGAACAGTCCACCCTCCAGAACGATAAGCTGTATCAAGCTGTTCATTATCTAAGTCTTCTACAGCATCTCGTAATAATCTTGGTAAATCTTCAATCTCATTTATCCAAACACTTGTAACACTGCTAGAAATTTCATCATCAAATTGAAAAGTGCCAATTGGGTATTTCATATCCATCTACTATTCCCCCTATAAATTCCTTGGTTTTTGTGGCTAACTAAATGAATCGTTTAAAAAATATGTAATTCTACATCAATTTCTCTAATTCCTTTACACCTTAAATGTTATTCAACTATCCTGCTCCGTTAGTCCAATAAGAAAAGCCACCTAAATGACAGCTCTGATCTATTACTAAAGCATGCGTTAGTTACATAAGGATTTACTTTTTAAATTCTTTTTACTCGTCAATATAAAAAGCAAAATAACCACAATTTGGTAATGTACAAAAATCAAACTTATTAGCTTCTCATTCTTACTGCATAAGGATAAATTGGATCTTTTAATTGAAATTCATAAGTAAGACCATCTACAATTCCAACTACTTTTTCGCTATCGTAGAGATCAAGCATAAATCCAGCCATTTCTTTAGCTGTATGGTATTTAGGAAGAAGTCCTTCAAGCTTAACATTTTCTTCTAAATCATTCGATACTTTCGCAAATTCAGTTTCAGTTGCAGCCGGAGCTAATACTTTTGCTTTCATGCTTGCACCTTTTTCTTTTAATTCATGTGCAAGTCCTTCAGTAAACGCACTTACATAGAATTTAGAAGCACAGTATGTGATTGCATTTCCAATAATCGTATAACCTCCACCTGATGAAACGTTTATTAATTGTGTTCCTTCAACTGTTGAATAGTCACGCACATAAAGAGAAGTTAAAATAGTTAAAGCCTCGATATTTAAATTGAGCATTGTCTCAATTTTAGTTAAGTTTTGATCTCCAACTGATGCGAAATTTCCAAATCCTGCATTATTAATCCATGTTTCAATTTCGTATTCCTTTAGATTTTCATATAATGTATAAGCATTTTTCGTATTAGATAAATCAACTGTTTTTATAACGACATCTAGTTCTGCATTTACTTTCACGATTTCTGATTTTAGTTTTTCAAGCTCCTCCGTTCTACGTGCCACAATCACTAAATTTTTTCCACGAGCAGCAAAAGCAAGAGCTGTTTCATAACCAATACCAGAACTTGCACCTGTAATAACTGTATATTTTTTCATTTCATTTCCTCCTAATATTTTGTTTTTACTAACAAAAATTGTTTTTTAACTGCTACGGATTTATTATAGTGATTAGAGTAAACTCTAAGTCAAACCTATTTTTTTACACTTGATAAGCATTGGTTAAAAACGGAGGTTAGTATGTATACAATTGGCGAAGTGGCAAAACTAGTGGGAGTTAGCACACATACATTACGTTACTATGAAAAAGAGAATTATCGAGGATATGGATGCGACAGTTGAATTTTTAATGAGTGACAATAAAGTACGGATAAACAAATACAACTATTGTATAGAAACCCCATTTCTTTTTTGTATGATTTCCTTCCAATAAACATAAAAAAGAGCTGTATTTCACCTCACTTGTTCAACCTGCCCCGTAAGCACTATAAGAAAAAGACCGCCGAAAATGGCAGCCAGATATTCAACTCTTGCACCCGTTAGTTGCAGAAACATCTAATTAATTAGCATGTAATCGATAAGATAATATATGACTTATGACTTACCGATTAATCCTTTTCTTTAGTCTTATCTATCGAAAACTTCTTAAATGCCAAGACTGCATTATGTCCTCCAAAACCAAAACCATTAGAAATAGCATAGTTTATTTTTGTCTTAACTGCATGGTTTGGAACATAATCTAAATCACAATTTTCATCTGGTATTTCGTAATTGATAGTGGGAGGAGCTATATCTTCCATGATACTTTTGAGGGCTATAATGGCCTCAATTCCCCCTGCAGCTCCAAAAAGGTGTCCAGTCATTGATTTGGTAGAACTCACCTTTAAATTATAAGCATGAATTCCAAAAACACTTTTAATTGCTTTAGTTTCTGATTTATCTCCTTCAGGGGTACTAGTTCCATGGGCATTTATATAATTTACATCAGTAAGGTTTATTACCCCCATTTCTAAAGCTAATTTCATAGCATTTGCTGCACCGTTATAATCAGGGGAAGTAATATGATAGGCATCCGTTGTGGAACCATATCCTACAATTTCTCCTAAAATTTTCGCTCCTCTTACTTTAGCGTGTTCATACTCTTCAAGGAATAAAACACCTGCTCCTTCTGACATAACAAAGCCATCACGCCCTCTGTCAAATGGACGGCTTGCCTTTTCTGGAATATCATTAAAAGTGGACATTGCTCTCATTCTTGAAAATCCAGCAAAAGCTAATGGATTAATAGAAGCTTCAGCCCCTCCAGCTAATATGCCATCAGAGTAACCATGCCGAATATTTAAAAATGCCTCCCCAATCGCTTGATTCCCTGTTGCACAAGCAGAAACAGGAGAATAGCTAGGTCCCTTAAATCCAGTTTTTATGGAAATAATACCTGAAGCCATATTACTAATCATCATAGGAACCATAAATGGAGAAACTCTTCTTGGTCCTCTTTCAATTAAGAATTTATGATTATCTAATATTGTATTAATTCCTCCAATACCTGAGCCAATATATACCCCTAATCGCTCCTTATTTATATTATCCACATCAAGATTTGCTTGGTCTAAAGCTTGTTTAGCAGCAGCATAACCATATTGCACAAACAAATCATATTTCCCTAATTCTTTAACATCAAGATATTGTTCTGCATTAAAGTCGGTAATATAACCACCAATTTGAGTGCTTATATCTTTGAAGTCCTCAGATTGAATTTTTTTGATCCCTGATTTACCTTCTTTAATATTATTCCAAAACTCTTCTACGTTATTTCCTAACGGTGAAACTACTCCATATCCAGTCACTACAACTCTACGTGGCATAATCAACACTCCTCTTTATTCTTCACACTATTTAAACGATTATTTCAAAAGACTTCTAAAAAGTTCGATTACATTTGAAAATAATGTATTCCCCAAAACACTTCTATATTGTTGTCCGCCTTTTGTGCTTGAAATCAGAAGAACAGCAAACGATTCTTTCTGGAACATGCGAATCTATCACAGTAATACGTGCTTTGGATTTGAAAATAGAATAACCACCTCATTTTATGAATTAAATCAATCTTATAGCTTGGTATTAATACCTGGTACTAATTATACATAAAAAAAATTCTTCTTCAACTAACCTGCTTCGTTAGCATAATAAGAAAAACGATACCTCTTTGAAAAGTATCGTATTGTTCAACCAGCCCCCTTAATAAAAAAGCGCCTATATTAATAGAAACGCACAATCTAAACAGAAATAATTATGTTTAAACTTCTCAATATTATTGAAGAGCAATATCTTTAAATTCTTTAAAAATTGCTATTTCCTTAGTTAAGGTGTCCTTCATTTTCTTTCCGCATTTCTCACTACATAAAGCAAATATACCATCAGTTCCTTGTAATTTGGCTTCTGATTCTCTCGCTGTTACAATCAAAGGAACACTAGTGTTTCGTGTACGGAGACCTATTTGTATTATTTTCCCTTCACTTTCGGTGTAATCAACACCTTCTACAAACTTAACACTTAACCCAAATACTGGCTTGTTATTACTAATTTTTTTCATACACCAGGCACATCTCAGCATATAGAACACTCCCATTACCTGAAAATTTTGTAATAAATATTCCTCATTAATTTATAAGGTTCAAACTATTAATTGCTCAATAGATTTGTTACCAATTAATCAGCAACTGCTCTACAATAAACTGCCACGTTAGATCAATAAAGAAAAAGAGCAGCCGCTGCCGCTTATTGTTTAACTCAATAAAGAAAGCGATCCTCGCTAAAGAATCGCGCGGGCTTGCGGAAGACTAAAAATATTTTTAAAGGGCTTAAGGGCATGTTTGCTCTTAGCTGGCTAAACAGAAATTTGTTCGGATTTTATATGGTTACTGAAAATAGACAGCCTTTTTTGATCGTGTCACTTGTTGGTAGTAACCCTCCAACCAATAAATCCAAATCAATAATCTTTCAGCTCGATCCCGTTAGCAGCTTTGGCTATCATTTTTGAAATCATCTTAAATTGTACGAGCATAATCGGGGGTATGTGCAACATTAAATTGCGTAGAAAGATTTTGAAGTTTGATTTTTCAATCATACTCCCGGCAGCTATTCGTCCTATTTTTTGATTTTTCTCAACAAACTTTCTCATTTTTTGTTCGTAGGCAACAAATGCACGAGCGAAATCGCCATCTGCAGCTTTAAGTTCACCAGCTAATACATAAGCCCCGACAAGCGCCAGGCTAGATCCTTGACCTGATAGAGGAGATGGACCATACGCCGCATCGCCTACCAATGTAATCCGCCCTTTTGACCATGTCGGCATGTGAATCTGGCAAACCTCGTCAAAATAAAAGTCTGTAGCATCTTTCATGGTTTTGAGTAGATGCGAGGTTTCCCAACCTGAATCGCCTAAGAAGGCATTTTCTACTAGTTTCTTTTGAGATTCTGTATCATTGCGGTCGTACTTCAATGCCTCTGATTGGAACAAGAACATACCCCTTGCTTCGGTATTGTCACGAGCGCTATACATACCTACAGTTTTGCCTGGTATCGTATATAACAGTTGGCGGTGGTCGAGGTTGAGGTCATTCTCGAGAGTGAAAATCGAGATATAACAGCCAAGCGTCCGTTTAAACTGTGCTTCATCTCCAAAAGTTAAGGTGCGTACATTAGAATGAAGCCCGTCTGCACCGATGACAAGGTCAAATGTCTGTGGCTTGCCATGAATAAATTGAACTTCTGCACCAGCTTCAGTCTCATTTATAGCTGTAATCGAATCGCCCCAAATGTAATCAACAGTATCCTTGGTTAAATCGTACAAAATGTTACTTAGATCGTCTCGCATGACTTCGATATCCAGACCCTGCTGATTCCCCATACTTGCTTCGCTTATTTGACCTTGGATCTTCCACTTGCTGTTCACAAAGTAAACACCAGTCATGTTCGTGTCAGCTGCACGAACTTGATCGATTATACCCATCCCCTTAAGCACGGAAATGGCTGCACCACGGATATCAACTCCGTAACCACCAGCGCGCAATGCTGGAGCACGTTCTATTACAGTCACATCGAATCCATGACGATGAAGCCAGTAAGCGAGTGCCGGACCGGCAATGCTTGCACCAGAAATAAGGACGCGCATTGTTTGTTTCATAATTGCCTATTCACTCCTATCCTAATTAAAGTCTTAACATATCCATAGTATATTTACGGACGATTTTACTTATTTAGGACAACAAAATAATAGGAATTTAATTTTAAACGCTGAGACTAATGTTCAACTATCCTGCTCCGTTAGTTGATCAAGGACCTTCCTTTATTGCATATTATCTTCGTTAAACGCATTAGTCAGAGGTCTTGATTAGCGACGGATGAATATTTTACAATATATGGAATAAAATAATACCAAAGAGCAAGGTTAGCCCTCCACATACATTGAGATTTCATCAATGCCTTGCTCTCTTATTTTTAGCTACAAGGCTAATGCCCAAGAATTACTACGATTTCCCATAGAATAAAGTGTCATATATTAATTGCCAACCAGTTATGAATTTTGAAACCATCAAAAGTGCCTTTATTTTTTTTACAATTTTAAAAGCCACATAGTGTTTAACCTTCGTAAAGAGACTATATGTATTGTTCAATCACTTCAATAAATCTACCTTCTGCTTTTCCTTTGCTCGACAAAGTTGCCGCAGCAACTTATTGTTAAACTCTTACACTCGTTACTTTAAGTACAATACTTCACAACCTATTTCACCAATCAAAGGGGAAATGTTGTTATATAGTCTATTTAAATTTTAATCAAAATCAACCACCCATTGCCCTATTACTTACTATTATAAGGATTTATCTTTTTCCATTTAAATTCCCCCAATAATCCCCCGTTTGTTTATCAAAAATCATATTGTAATTATCCGACATTTTGATAAATTCATATCGATTTTGATTACTAACTTCATCATTCTTTTCGGATTTTATCGATTGTGAAATAAACCAAGAATCTAAAACAATACATACCCATAAAAAAATAATAGAAAAAGCCATTAATTTTTGCCCATATTTACCCCCTATACTTTTCCATTTCAAACATATTCCACAACATTTGCCATAAATCCTTCTTGAATTAACCTCCCTCAATAAAG
>NZ_NUOW01000020.1:78199-166303 GCF_002584635.1 Bacillus sp. AFS031507 | reverse complement strand
AAACCCCTAGCTTCAGCTATGGGGATACTCATGGAAAGAATCTATGATTGATCATAATGGAAATATACCGAAGCGATTAGAAGATGATCAGGCTGAAGAAGCCTTCTGCTCTTCAATGTTGGAGAGAAAGATAAGGCATAAACCAGATTCATATGCACAAATTGTAAAAGAGGAACTTCTTCCTCTTTTACATAGTGATGATAATGTATTGGAAATCGGCCCTGGATGGGGGAACTATACCTTTGCAATAGCTGATAAAGTTCGTAAGCTCACATGTATAGACAGTTCAAAAAGTATTGTGCAATTTTTAAAGTCCCAGGCTGCTACTAAAGGTGTCTGTAATATGCAATTGATTCACGATAAATGGGAAAGTGAAAAACAAGGAGCGAAATATGATGTGGTGTTTGGATTCAATTGTTACTACCGTATGTATGATATAGGAAACGCATTGTTAAAATTGAATGAGTCAGCAAACCGTCTAGTAATTGTAGGAATGACAACAGGTCCAGAAAAGCCTCACTAAATGGAACTATATCAAATGGGATATAAAATCAATTTAAGACGCTGGGATTATATTCATATCTTGAATGCATTATACCAGCTTGGAATTCTGGCAAACTGTAAAATCGTAAAATTGCAAAGCAGGAAAAGCTATTCTTCCTATGAGCAATTAATTCGCGATAATACCACCAAGATTTTGAATGAGCACTATAATGGTCATGAAGTGGAGACCGTTATTAATAAATATGTGTTAGAAAAAGACGGTACATATGAGTACGTATATCCGTTTCATGCTGCTTTAATGTATTGGAATCCAGCGAATATATGAAAATGGAAGCCACAAAAACACGGTTGCACCAAACCGTGTTTTTTTGATAAAAGGGCATTTTTTATATCATCCTTAAATATTTTGAGATAGCATACTGTAGTTGGGTATTCTTAAAGGTTCAACTAGATAATAAAATCCCAGATATAAGAGACATAAGGAATATTTATAAGAAAGTGGCAAAAAGTATTAATTAGGTGGAGGAGTACATAGATCAATTTCTCAAAGTAAGATTTCTGCATCTCTAAAATTGGATATACATTCACTTTATTTGGTAACTATATCAAAGTTTAATTCTAAAAAGATTTTGGAGGTGTCAATACATGGTACAAAATGAAGAAAAGGAAAAATTACTTCGTGATTACGGTTATCCAGAGCAGTCCATTCCACGATTAGTACAGGAAATAGATTCGATGAGCCTTGATAAGGTGAAAAAACTGATTTTACCATTTAACGATATTACAGCTGATAAATCATTTAGACGTGATTAGTCCTTAAAGTGGCCCCCAGGTCTGGTGGGGTCGATTCCCACGCAGCCCCGCCAACCTGGATTTATAAGAACTTAGTCAACTACAAAATGAAATAGCGTGATTACGATTTAAAGCGACCCAACAGGTCGTTTGTTATTACTTCCAATGTCCTTTTTTATTCTTGGAAATTCCTAAAATGGATTATCGTTATCGCAATGATTTTGAGTATTTTGATGCAGAAGTTATGTCCTCAGTATGAGATTGCCCTTTTTGTTTTCCCCTTATCTGCTTTTCGCCTTCAAAAAGGCCGCATAGTTTGCTGCCTCTTCAGGCGGGGCAGTGAGGGATCTCTCATATCCTTTCCGGAAGCTTCTTTCGTACGCCCTTACAAACCTCTGCCCGAGTATCCGTCGGGCCGCCTGTTCCGCCGTCAATTCCGGGTGGGCATGAAGGTATGCGTAGAATTTCTTCCCGGAAGAAAAAGAGAGATACACCTGCCGGAGAAGCCCTATTTTCATGAGGGGCAGGACGATTTCCTTCTTGTTGTCCATGAACAGCCGGGATTGTGGCATTTGCTGCCAGGCACGTGAAATCCGGAAATTATGTCGGTCTTCTAGCCCCGACCGGATTCCCTCATAATATCCCTCTTCCATCCCCATCTGGATGGGGTCGGGAGGGGCTTGGCCGTCTGTCTGGAGACCGCCGGCGAAAGAGAGGACGGCAAACAGAAAAAAGGCTACCAGGTTCCGTGTCACATCGTTTTCCCCCTTTCTGAGTCAATTAGTCCTCTTTAGTATAACCAGTCATTTCCTTCATATGATAGCGGGGAAGGAGTAGAATCGGATAGATAAAAGAAAAATGTGGAGTTTGGGGATTGGGTTTTACTGTTTCTATTGTTCTGGAGTCCTGGTCTTCTTTTGACGAGTGGCACAACATATTAAACAATTTTGCTTTCACTTATGATGAAACTGAGTGGGATGAGTTTGAAAAACTTGGATTCCCTGAACATGAAGTAAAAGCAACTTGGGAAAAGTTATTTGATACTGATTGGCTTGCAAGCTGGCCTAATTGAATGGGCTGGAAGTCCTCAAGTTGATAAATTGCAAGGCTTTACTCAAAGAATCACAATGGATCATGTAAGAAAAGTGGAACGTTTTATTGCTAAGTAACTCGAAGAATGAACAAGCTAAGCCCCCTGTCACTCGGCAGAGGGTATTGCTGTGTCTACCGTACAGTATTCCTTTCATGCATAGTCCTTTTAATTCTTTCCATACTAAGAAGGAAATTACTAAAGGAGATAAAATATACATGAAACGACAACTACTAGCAGGACTAGGAATCGGAGCAGCACTATTGTTTAGCATACCGGTTTCCGCACAAACCAACGTAATTCAGCCGGAGGATTTTACTTATGGAGATAAGTTAGGAGCGGTACAATCGCCAGGCTACAACGTAGGGTTCTCCGTCGTTCCTGAGCAACTCAAGGAACAGGATATCCAACGTATAACCGTGCAGCTGGTTGGCACTGATGGTAAAGTAGTCGCCGAAAACGAGGCAAAAGGGAAAGGCTTAAAGAATCTTATAGCTTATGATGGTCAGCAGTACAGCACCCAGTTTTATGGAAAAGTAAAAAAAATGAAAGACGATGTATGGACGCACAGCATCTATTGTGGTCAAAAACCTGCATTCGCGGAGATTATTGTTCAGGACAAACGAGGCAACACATACAAGGCGCATAACACGAATGCCCCGAATAAGGAACTCGATCCAGTGCCAAATTGTCCTAAGGGCCAATAAGTATGGTGAATGGAAGTCCTTATGAGTAAAAGAGGTCAAGCGATTTCTTAACTTTATTGATTTATTATAAAGGAGAGTACGTATTAGAGAAGTCTAATATGTACTCTCCTTTTTTAGGTATATAAAGCAATTCGCTTTGGATTCAAGAGAAGTCGACATTTAATTTAGGATGACAGTCTTTCATTTGCTATTGTGCTAAAGTATTATTGTGCTAAAATTCTGAAAAATCAATTGACAAATAAGGTTACGTTACATAGAATAATTATCATAGGAATAGGATTATAGAATATGAATAAAGGGATGATTACCCATGTGGCTGCGAAAAGATATAGTTCAATATTCAAAAATGGTTATAAAAGAGGCTGGACTCCAATTCTAATAGGAATCGGAATCCAGCCTCTTTCTTTATTATACTAAAGTGCTAGAGGAGGAACGTTAATGATCACATTAACAGGTCAAAGTTTAACATTAAAACAAATGAAGGAAATTTTAAACGAAAATCAGAAGGTAAGCGCTTCAGAATTGAGTATGGAGGCTGCTAGAAAGAGTCGGGAAGCAGTAGAAAGAATAGTTTCAGAATCAAAAGTAGTCTATGGGATTACAACAGGGTTTGGAAAATTTAGTGACGTCCTTATTAATAAAGATCATGTTCAAGATCTTCAGCTTAATTTAATTCGTTCACATGCTTGCGGCGTAGGTGAGCCGTTCCCAGAGGTTGTCGCAAAAGCAATGGTCCTTCTTCGCGCTAACGCACTTTTAAAGGGCTATTCTGGAATTAGGCCGCTTGTTATTGAAAGGTTATTAGATTTAGTAAACAAGGATATTATCCCTGTGATTCCGCAGCAAGGTTCCCTTGGAGCAAGCGGAGATTTGGCACCGCTTTCACACTTGGCGTTAGTGCTAATCGGGGAAGGAGAAGTATTTTATAAAGGAAATCGAATGGATTCACTTGAAGCCTTACAGCAAGAAGGAATCTTCCCAGTAACACTTGAGGCAAAAGAAGGCCTTGCTCTTATCAATGGAACCCAAGCAATGACAGCAATGGGAGTTGTCGGTTATCTAGAAGCAGAACAACTCGCATACCAAAGTGAGTTAATTTCCTCTATGACCATTGAAGGATTACATGGGATTATTGATGCCTTTGCTGCAGAGGTTCATATCGCAAGGGGTTATCAACAGCAAATTGATACCGCTGCACGAATCCGAGGTTACCTAAGCGATAGTTTATTGACGACGACACAGGGGGAATTGAGAGTACAGGATGCTTATTCCCTCCGCTGTATCCCACAAGTTCATGGTGCCACGTGGCAAGCACTTGATTATGTAAAAGAAAAATTAGAAATTGAGATGAATGCAGCAACAGATAATCCACTAATTTTTGATGATGGTGAAAAAGTCATTTCCGGTGGTAACTTCCATGGACAGCCAATTGCGTTTGCAATGGATTTTATGAAAATTGCTGTTGCGGAAATGGCAAATATATCTGAAAGACGAATTGAACGGTTAATCAATCCACAGTTAAATGATTTACCGCCATTTTTAAGCCCTGAACCGGGACTACAATCTGGTGCTATGATCATGCAATATGTTGCCGCATCTCTTGCTTCAGAAAACAAAACGCTTGCACATCCAGCAAGTGTAGATTCGATTCCTTCTTCGGCGAATCAAGAGGATCATGTAAGCATGGGAACGATCGCTTCAAGGCATGCTCATCAAATTATTCAGAATACAAGAAGAGTCCTTGCAATTGAGCTTATTTGTGCGATGCAGGCGGTTGAATACCGTGGAGTTGAAAAAATGGCAAGCCAAACAAAACGGCTTTATGAGAAAGGAAGAGAAATTGTTCCTTCAATTAAAAAAGACCGTATATTCTCAAAAGATATTGAAAAATCTGCTGAAGGTCTGAAAACAATGAATCTTTCAAAATTACTTCAGCAAGTGGATAAAGTATACAAATAAGAAGAAGACCTACTAACAAACGTAATTGAAAGGAGGTGAGGATTTTAATATTTATTCGGCCTAGAATTCTTTCAAAGACAAGGTTGCCATAGGCTACGTCCAATCATCTAGATTACATATCTCTGAAAAAATTATTAGGTAAAAGTACTTATCTATTAATCAAACTATAATAAGAGGTGTTATATGCAAAATACTGCTCTTAAATCCCAAGAAACAGGACACGAACACGAGTATGGAGAACATTTAGAAAGAAAGCTTAAAACACGGCATCTTTCCATGATTGCTATCGGAGGAACAATTGGAACAGGGTTATTTTTAGCCAGTGGAACCACGATTCATGATGCTGGTCCTGGTGGAGCTTTAGCTGCCTATATAATTGCAGGAATAATGGTATATTTTATCATGGGCAGCTTAGGAGAAATGGCATCTTTTATTCCGATTTCAGGTTCTTTTAGTACGTATACCTCAAGGTTTGTCGACCCTGCACTGGGTTTTGCTGTTGGTTGGAACTATTGGTACAATAATGCGATTATTTTTGCTTTGGAATTATCAGCATCGTCATTGATCATGAAATATTGGTTTCCCGATGCCCCAGGTATTATTTGGAGCGCAATTTTCCTTATACTTATTTTTGGCCTAAACGTTTTATCTGTTAAGGGTTATGGTGAATCAGAATTTTGGTTTTCATTGATTAAAGTTGCAACAATTATAATATTCATTGTTGTTGGATTATTAATGATCTTTGGAATATTGAAGGGTCATGCTGGCGGTTTTGAAAATTTCACAAAAGGAGAAGCACCATTTAAAGGCGGCTTGTTATCCATATTTAGTGTATTTATGGTAGTAGGATTTGCTTTTCAAGGCACGGAGCTGGTCGGAATTACAGCCGGTGAAAGTGAAAATCCTGAGAAAAATCTACCTAAGGCAGTGAAACAGATCTTCTGGAGAATTTTATTGTTTTATGTTTTAGCGATTTTTATTATTGGATGTATCATTAGCTATAACGATCCAAAATTATTAAGCGCAGATTTAGAGAATATTGCAGTGAGCCCGTTTACTTTAGTATTTGAAAATGCAGGTCTTGCCTTTGCGGCGGCTGCCATGAATGCAGTAATTCTTACTTCAGTTCTGTCAGCAGGAAATTCCACTTTATACGCCGCTTCGCGCGTCCTTTGGGTATTAGCGGAAGAAGGAAAAGCTCCGTCATTCTTGAAAAAAGTAAATAAAGGTGGTGTTCCGATTTACGCATTATACATGTCAACCCTTGTTGGGATGCTGTGCTTCCTTACCTCCCTTTTTGGTGATGGAACTGTTTATTCTTGGTTATTAAACGCTGCTGGCTTAGCTGGTTATATCTCTTGGTTAAGTATTTCGGTTACACATTATCGATTCCGTAAAGCTTATGTTGCACAAGGAAAAGATTTCAAAGACCTGCCTTATAAAGCAAAGTGGTTCCCATTAGGTCCAATTTTGGCGACAGTATTATGTTTAATCGCAATGCTTGGAACAAATTATGGGGCATTTATCGGCTCTAAGGTTGACTGGTATGGTATATTGGTTTCTTATATTGGACTACCTCTATTCCTAATGGGTTATTTAGGCTATAAAATTGTTAACAAAACAAAAATGGTTCCATTAAAAGAGGCGGATTTCCGCAGAGATTAAGTATTTATTATTCAACTCATAGCATTCTTTTATTTGTTTTAAAATTTTCAAAGTAGTAACTTGAATTCTCCTATTATTTCAATATTTTTGATGTATGGGCGGAAGGGTGTAATACCGCTCTCAAAGCCTTGATATATATGGGTTATTGAATAAGAGAGTAAATTTCTAACATTTTGAATATCCGAGGATTTAAACGGAGGCTTCTCATAAGTTGAGTAAACTTTTGGGGAGCTTCTTTTTTATTTCTTGCGTTATGTTGAGAGAGGCAAGCACCCTTGAAAAAAATGGGCTGTGTTAAAGGTTATTATTGATTTTGCCACTCTGTTGATTGGAGCAGAAGGCGCGAAGACTCCTGCGGGAGTACGGGTCTGGGGAGACCCCGAAGGCGCTAAAGCGACGACGAGGAGGCACCCCGACCGCGGAGGTGAAGCGCATGGAGCGGAAATCAACAGGCAAGTTTAAAACGGCCAAAAAATTAAAAAAACGAACAGTACAAATCCTGTTCGCCTAAAAAAAGAAATGCAAGTTGTAAATATAATTATACAGACCTACTAAGGAAACAGCAGGATTTTCTCTATACTGGACATTCAAATGAAGGGAGAATTTAATCCTATGGAAGCAAATTTCATGGAAAGTTTAAATTTAACGATTGATGGAAACCGTCTTTGGAACCAATTAATGGCCCTTGGAAAAATAGGAGAAGGAGACAATGGCGGGGTCAATAGAACATCATTTGATCAAAATGATATCGAAGCACGAAAATTTTTTCTGAAACTACTGGAACAAGCTGATTTATCCCCTTATATGGACGCAGCTGGGAATATCTTTGGGCAAATACTCGGTAAAAATCCCGAATTACCTGCCATTCTTATTGGTTCTCACCTTGATACAGTAAATTCTGGCGGGCGTTTCGATGGCGCCATGGGTGTTCTAATGGGTGTTGAGGTGCTTTGTACGTTGCAAGAAAAGGGAATTCAACCTGAAAGAACGATAAAGGTTGTATCCTTAACAGATGAGGAAGGGGCTCGTTTTGATTATGCTTTTGTAGGAAGTACCGCTTTGGTTGGGACAGAGGGTTCGAAGAAATTAAAGGAAAATTTAGCTGCAGCAACAGATAAAGATGGAATCTCCTATCTGGAGGCCATGAAGCAAGCCAGTCTAGAAGGGGAATATTTTAATCAGATTAATCCAGACCTTTTAGAACAAGCTCAGTTAGGTAAAAATGACGTAAAAGCTTATATTGAAGTACATATTGAGCAGGGAAAAGTGTTAGAAAATAAAGATTTAGCTGTTGGAATAGTTACGGGGATCTCTGGTGGAGAATGGGCGGAAGTAACGATCATGGGTGAAGCGGGGCATGCAGGAACGACCTGGATGAAAGAGAGAAAAGATGCTTTAACAGCTGCAGCAGAATGTATATTAGCCATTGAGAAAATAGCACGGGACAATATCGGAAGTGTTGCGACAGTAGGAAAATTGGAAGTAAAACCTGGAAGTAGTAATGTCATTCCTGGGAGAGTGGATTTTACACTTGATGTTCGGGATATATCTAATGAACGGCGTAAAAATACGGTTACTAAAATCTATAATTCAATTCGGACAATTGCTGCAAACCGTGGTTTAGAGTGTGAAATTAGGGAGGTTCAATCCCTATCTTCTGTGATGAGCTCACCAATAGTGATGAAAGCAGTAAAAGATTCTCTGCAAGAATTACAGTATCCTGTTTATGAATTACCAAGCGGGGCTGCTCATGATACAATGGTGTTGGGGAAACTCACAGATATTGGAATGATCTTTGTGAGGAGCCGCAATGGCATAAGTCATCATCCAGATGAGTGGAGTTCTTTTGAAGATGTTGCTCTTGGGTGCGAGGTACTATTCAGAACCACGTTAAAACTTTTATAAATGAATCACGTAGCTAGAGAGGTTCTGTAGTCATTTTAGGTACTGTATTTGGCGAGCCAAAAATCATTGAAATTCCAGTTAAAAGGAAAATACTAGCCGTCCTTCATATATTGGTATATTTCAAATAAAACCCAACGAACAGTTAGCAATATTCGCTTTTCTTATACACATCAGGGGATGACAAGCACCAACCCTTTTTTTTCTCATATACATGAGGAGATTTACTGATAAAAGAAAGGGGGAGGCTGCATTGTATCCAAATAATCCTTACCAGCCTTTCTATCCATATTTCTATGACAACAGACAAGGACTATTTCAAAAAATTCTTGCTTGTTATCAACAAAAGCGATGGATTAGATTATCATTCCGAGATGGAACAACTGCTGAAGGTTTAATTAGGACCTATGACCCTTTAAGAGGAGTATTAATTTACCTACCGATGCAAAGGTATACGATTTCGTGTGAAGGTGTAAGGGTGAATTCTCTGCAAAAAGCACAGAATTGCATCGGCAAAAGATCCACTTTGACACTTTCCAACAATATTAGCCTAACTTTTACAATAGAAGGTGTTGACCAATCTCAAAATATTGGTGGATGGGTTAACATAAATGAACTTATGTCGGTATCTGGACAGGTAGTTGACGCGAATTGTATTTAGTTGGGATTGATTATAAGCATAAAAAAGGGCGATGACAGCCAGGGGGTGTCATCGCCCTTTTTGTGACAGTATGGCCATAAAGGAAGAGAGTGGAAAATATAAAACTCTAAATATGTAAAAATATTGAAATTCACAATACTTTTCTAAAGCTATCCTAATTCTCTTGGGATAGCTTTTAGTGGTAGCTAACTCCTTTATTTAACTATGCCTTCACGAAGCCAAATGATCTGAATTCATTCCAATTACCCGTCAAACTATTTATAGGGGTTATGAAATCCTGCGAATAAATTTGCCTCGGTTGAAGAATATTGTTTATTTTCTTCTTGAGCTAACGACGCAGGTTATTTGAATAAAAGGCATTACGAATTTGAGTCTTATATTGCAGTAAAAACAAAAATAAGCGTCTAAATGACGCTTCATATGAAGTTGAGATCACTATTAGAAGATATTGGATATTTAAAATCGGATAGAGTCATAGGTTAGGGGTAACCTCAACAATTTTTCATAAAATTTTTTCAAGTCGGCATAAGTTGGATTTTTTATTATTCACACATGACTTAGTTATCACATTATTTCGTGCTATTCTTACGTTAGTACAAATTGTTGTGGGTGAGAAAACCATTCCCAATTACAGGGAGTTCGTAGATTTATGTTAGCTACTAATGATGCACATTCATTATATAACCAATACTGTTTTGAACAGATTGTTAATCCAGAACTATTTATGCAAAAGGAACTAAAATCCATATCAACAATAAAAACTCTTCTAACGATTGCAAGAAATCAAGATATGCCCCTGTTCGTATAAGTTATCATGAACGAAACTAGCTCCTTACTCGTAACACCGTAGGTTAACTAGCAAAGTTATTTCGTGCAGGTGAATTAAGATGAGAACCGGATGTTTCATGATAGGAAGTATTTGTTAACAAGCATAAATAGATAAAAGCAGTTGGCATTGTCTGCCTTGACTGATATAGTAGTATATGAAGTGGAATACGATGTAATGTGGGGGAACCGGTGATGCCGGTTGAGATTTAGTCCGTGAGACGATGACCCTTGGAACCTGATCTGGTTGATACCGGCGGAGGGAACATATTCTTAAACAATTAATTGTTTGCTGATATGCACTCAGGTTTCTTTGCCTGGGTGCTTTATTTTGTTTAAGCAAGTTTTTGCCTTCTAACCAACACTGAGGTTTCAGCCTATTTATTTTGTTTCACTTTAGATATTATTTTTACATATGGAGGATTCAAAATGAAGAAATGGCTAGTACTAGTCCTATCAGTCTTTCTAATGACTGGATGTAGCAGCAAAAAAGAAACAGAAAACGTAAAAGGAAAAAAACAACCGCTTAAAAAGGTCTCGATTGTACTGGATTGGACGCCAAATACCAATCATACTGGATTATATGTTGCAAAAGAAAAAGGATTCTTTAAAAAAGAAGGCTTGGATGTGGATATTATCATGCCAGGTGAGACCGGTGCTGACCAACTAGTAGCTTCTGGCAAGTCGCAATTTGGTGTTGGCTACCAAGAAGCCATTACTCAGGCACGTATACAAGGGGTGCCGCTCGTATCGATCGCTGCAGTGATTCAGCACAATACATCAGGATTCGCTTCACCTGTTGGCAAACAGATTCAATCTCCGAAGGATTTTGAAGGAAAAACATACGGTGGATGGGGCTCGCCAGTCGAAAAATCTGTCATCACTTCTCTAATGAAAAAGGAAAACGCTGATACTAATAAGGTGAAAATCGTGAACATGGGGGATACGGACTTTTTTACGGCTGTGAAACGAGACATCGATTTCGCTTGGATTTACTATGGGTGGACTGGTGTAGAAGCAGACCTTCGTAATGAAAAAATTAATATGGTTTACTTAACAGATTACTCTGACAAACTGGACTACTATACACCTGTTTTAGAAACAAATGAAAAAATGATCGAAGAGAACCCTGAAACGGTTAAGGCGTTCGTAAATGCCGCTGCCAAGGGATATGAATTTGCCATTAAAAACCCTGATCAAGCTGCAGATATCCTGATTAAAGCAGCACCGGATTTAGATCCAAAGCTTGTAAAGAAGAGTCAAGAATGGTTGTCTCCAAAATATCAGGATGATGCAAAGGAATGGGGAATTCAAAAGCAAGAGGTTTGGGAAAATTATGCCCAATGGATGTATGATAATAAGCTTCTTGACAAGAAATTAGATGGGAAAAAAGCATTTACAAATGAATTTTTACCAAAACACTAGGGGGTAGAAGAACATGGCAAATTCATTAATCAGCATACAAATCATACCGAAAACAAAGGATGGAGAAGACGTCATTCCATACGTTGATGAAGCCATTAAAGTCATTGCTGAATCTGGTGTGAAATATGAGGTACACCCGTTAGAAACAACCATGGAAGGTGAACTGCACGAATTATTTACCGTGATTTCAAAAATGAATGAACGAATGATTGAAATGGGAAGCAAAAATGTCATTTCTCAAGTGAAAATCCTTTATCAGCCAACAGGCATTTCCATGGATGACTTAACGGAGAAATATCGATCATGAGGATGAATCTTGTAAAAGGGTGGAGACCGATTTTGGTTCTCCTCCTTTTGTTTGTCATTTGGGAGATTGTCGTTAAAATAGCAGAAGTGCCGGAATGGCTTCTTCCGCCGCCATCAAAGATTTTCACAGAGGCCATTGCCGGTTGGCGTGATTTTTATCCAGATGTGTTTTCAACGGTTAAAATTTCATTATTTGGATTTGTAGTTGGAGCATTCATTGGACTGGCAGTCGCCATTTTATTCCATCTGGTACCTGTTTTAAGGGATTCTTTTTATCCATTGTTGATTTTATCGCAAAATGTTCCCATTATCGTTCTGGCTCCACTGTTGGTGATTTGGTTTGGGTTTGGCTTATTACCCAAAATGATTGTCATCACCCTTGTTTGTTTCTTTCCCATTACAGTGGCCGCCTTAGATGGATTTAGCCAAACCCCTTCAGAGTTGAAGCATTATATGAGGATGGCAGGTGCATCCAAAACACAGCTTTTTTGGAAATTGGAGCTGCCGTTTTCGTTGCCCTCGATTTTTTCAGGCTTTAAGGTTTCTGCCACGTATAGTGTAATGGGTGCCGTTATTTCTGAATGGCTTGGTGCTAAGCAGGGGATTGGTGTCTTTATGACATTCGCATCGTCGTCTTTTCGAACGGACCGGGTGTTCGTTGCCATTTTTACCATCATGTTCTTAAGCCTCTTATTTTTCTTTTTAATCGTTTTTATGGAACGAAGAGTGGTTCGCTGGCAGCCGAAAGGGGATGAGAAAAAATGAGCTATCTTCGTTTTCAAAACGTTTCGAAACGTTTCGGGCAAAATGAAGTACTGAATGACCTTGATTTTTCCATTAATAAAGATGAATTTGTTTCTATTATTGGCCCTTCAGGTAGTGGGAAAAGCACCATTTTCAATTTAATAGGAGGAATTCTTTCACCTGATGAAGGGGAGATCCTATTAGACAACCAGTGCGTTAATGGCAAGCGTGGTTTTATTAGCTATATGCCTCAAACTTCTTCTCTTTTCCCGTGGAGGACGATACTTGAAAATGTCCTTCTTGGCCAAGAGCTTCAGGGAAAAAAAGAGGTAAAAGCAGCACGAGAAATGCTGGCGATTGCAGGACTCTCTGATTATGAAAACGCCTATCCTCACATGCTATCTGGGGGAATGAAGCAGCGGGCTGCTTTTATCCGTGCCTTATTGAGCCCGCAAGAGGTGATCTGTCTTGATGAGCCTTTTTCAGCATTAGATGAGCTAACCCGGTTTGAAATGCAAAAATGGTTATTGGAAATGTGGGAATCACATCGAAGGACTATTCTTTTTATTACTCATAATATTGAGGAAGCATTGTTTCTATCCGATCGAGTGATGATGCTGTCTGGTAAGCAGGCAAAGGTCGTTTCAAACATAGAGGTTCCATTTGAAAGGCCGAGGCACGAAGGTGTTTTACTGGATGAAAGCTTTATTCAATGCAAAAGGGATGTATATTACCAATTAGTAGGTGAAGTCAAATGAACATAATCGACGCTCATATACATTTGGATCGCTATCAGGATGAGGAAATCAAACGGATTGTAATGAATTCTGCCCGTATCGAAGCCTTGATTTCTGTATCCTTTCATTTGGATTCCAGTAAAAGAAACCTTTTGCTTTCACAAAAATATCAAAAGGTAAAACCTGCATTCGGATACCATCCAGAACAAGCATTGCCTTCAGAAAACGAGCTAAAGGGGCTGCTAAATTGGATGGACGACCACCTTGACGAAATGATTGCTGTAGGAGAGGTGGGGCTGCCATACTACTTAAGGCAAGAGCAGGGGATTTCGATTGCTCCTTATCTTGAAGTATTAGAAGTGTTTATAAGTAAGGCGAAAATATGGGACAAACCAATTGTTCTTCATGCTGTTTACGATGATGCGCCTCTCGTTTGTGACCTTCTCGAAAAATATTCTGTTTCCAAAGCGCATTTTCATTGGTTTAAAGGGGATCAGAAAACAATAGACCGAATGATAAGAAACGGCTACCATATTTCTATTACCCCGGATGTGGTGTATGAACGAGAAATCCAGCAGCTTGTAAGCGTCTATCCTCTCGAGCTCATGATGGTTGAAACAGATGGTCCTTGGCCATTTGAAGGTCCTTTTGCAGGGGAAATGACCCATCCGAATATGATGGAGGAATCCATAAGGAAAATCGCCCTGCTAAAGAAGCTTTCCGTTGCGGAAGTTTCAGATGTCTTACATCAAAACACAAAAGGGTTTTATCAATTAACATCTTGAAGCTGCCGATCAAACATTGGCAGCCTTCTTTATTTTTAAAGTTTTTTTCACCTAATTTCAGAACACTCTTGGAATAGTGTAAAAACAACTTTAAATAATACATTCTATTTTTCTTATATAAAATATCGCGGATTGAAGGAACACTTTTGTCATTACGATACACAGTGAAACGTGCTTGTAGATTATCTTACCTCATTTCTTCTTTATTTCGAAAGGATTTTTTGTTTGAATTGGATGGTAGCTTTAGCTATTAAAGTGGGCTCCTTTTGACGTAATGGTAAATGCTGCTGCACCAACTTTTATTGAACTGAATGTACGGGTCTAAACCTGCGATACATAGAAATGTGTTTTAGTTATAAAGAAAATAGTAGATTAATAAAATATTATGAGGTGAAGCTGTTGGCTATAAAACAAGGAGAAATAAAAACTGTTACAAAGGGGTGAATATATTGAAAACTTATCGATTACCCATTTTCATTTTACTTATGATCCTTATATACATATTTGCCATTCCCAGCAAACCAGAAGAAATCAAAATGCTATTTAAATTAATCCCAATGTGGCTAATTCTTTTCTATGCTTATAAACAAATACCTGATAAAAAATCACGCCCTCATTGGATTATATGGTGTGGATTATTTATCTGTATGCTAGGTGATGGGCTAATTAGATGGTTCATTATCGGCTTAGCAGCCTTCCTAATTGGTCATCTGTTTTATATAACAGGGTTTTCCCGTTATTGGCGTTTTACAAAGCTTTCACTTCTTATGATTCTACCTATTGGATTATATGGCTTTGTTATGGGATATCACGTAATCGCTGCATTGCTTCAGAATCATATGGATACCTTAGTAGTTCCCGTACTTATGTATATTGTGATTATATCCCTGATGAGTTGGACTGGATTTTTGTCCCATAATATATGGGCAATAATAGGAGGTATTTTATTTGTCCTCTCAGACTCAATTCTGTCATGGAATATGTTTGTTTCAGATATTCCCCATTCCGATATCCTGATTATGACAACCTATTATATAGCGCAATTTTTAATTGCACACAGCTTGCGCTTCTTTCCGAGTTTTGGTAGCTATTCCTCGGGTAAAAAATAGGGACTTAGAAACGAAATTTCACACGTTAACAACTCAGTTTAAATCCTTTTTGAACAGACAGAAAGATATAGAAAAGAAAATTATGCTGGATAATCCATATGCAGGATTAAGAGAAACCAGCCTATCTGAAATGGTCTTACACGTTGTGAATCATGGAACCTATCATAGAGGGAATATTTCAGCTATGTTGCATCAGTTGGGTGATTCTTCAGTTATGACTGATTATGCTTTTTATTGGTATTCAGAAAATGTTATTCATCATAAATAGGCAAGAGTAGAGTAATCCATTTTTTCTCCAAAGAAGCTGATTAATTTAACACAGTTATCGGATACAATTATGCAGAATAAGAAGTATGACTTTCCACTATCTGGCGCGTTTCTTTAGCATGAAATGCGCTTTTCTTTATGAATTGGGTAAGATTGTGAAATAACTAATATGGTCTTACACTCGTTTGTTTAATAAGAGATTAACCATCAAGATTTTCAATTACTTTCAACACTTAAAGTTGATGTACAGCTCAAAAGCAGTACCAGGATTTTTTAATTATATGTTTAACGCAATGTCAGATTTTTTTGTCGAAGAACTTTCGGGTCGAGTAAATGTTGATAAAAATTTATATAGTAACTATTTGGCAACAACTTTAATGACGATTATTGGTGCCTGGTTCACACATGGTGTGCGTTATTCTCCTGAGTTTATCGTCGGTTTTTATTTAGATATACTGCATCAGTCATCTACATCGTTTAAAGAAAAATATATTAACAATAGGGTATTCATATGAAGGGATGGCTTTTCATTGGAACGAATCAATCATTACAATTACTTGAAATAGAAGATTGGATGGGAGTTTTACGGAATATGTTAGTGTACTAGAGATTATTTGTCTGAAAATGATCATATACATAAATCCTGCCAGTTTCTCCCCTAAGAAAGATAAACGCCTTCACACAAAAATAACCTAAAAATCACTCAAAATTGCAAAAAACGCCTTCAAAAATCAAATTGGAAGGCGTTTTTTGACGTTTACGCTCAAAAAATGCCCTCAAATTTGAAAATTGGCGATTCGCTTTACCCCGCCAATCTCGATATCGTAGAAGTGCAAAGGATGCGGGCTTTCACCTAAATCCCTCGCAAAGGACAAGGTGATGAAAAGGTGTTATAAAGTATTCACATATTATTGAAAAACAGATGACCATTTTCTTCAATTATTTATATATCAAGTATGAAGGAATTTTTTAGGAGAAAGGTAGTGGTTGAAGATGGCAAAGTTTAGAATGGTACGTACTGGTTTTTGGAAGAATCCAATGGTATCAGAGGAGATGACTCCAGAGGACAAATTCTTCAGTCTTTATCTTCTTACGAATCCACAAACGACTCAAATTGGAATCTATAAGATTACCAAAAAACAAATGGCTTTTGATTTGGGTTATTCGATTGAGAGTGTTCACTCGTTAATGGAACGATTCATCGTGCATCACAAGCTGATTCGTTACAATCCTGAAACGAGAGAACTGGCAATCAAGAACTGGGGGAAATATAACCTGGATAAAGGCGGGAAACCGTTCATGGATTGTATTCTTTCCGAGTTAAAGGATGTCGAGGATCTCTCACTGATTCAATATGTTTCGAAGGCGATTCAAAAACAGGAAATTCGCAGTCTATTTGAATCATTTTGTGAACAAGAAGAGCTGGTTTTCGGCAAGGAAGTTAGTGGCCAAGATGAAAATGATACATATGTAGAACCTGAATGTAGAGAGCTTGACGATAAGTTGACGCATCGTGATACGAGAAAGGGACAAAAAGAAGAAGAAAATAAAAAAGAAAATAAAAAAGAACAACAACAACAAGAAGCTTTTAATCCAAATATAGAGAAAAATCCAGACACAAAAAATAATCAAAAAGAAGTAGATGTAAAAGAAATTATTGAGTTTTGGGACAACAATGGATTTGGTTTTTCGAACGTGAATGCCAAACAACAGTTAGTATCTTGGTTAGATGATTCTAGCTTTTTACAGCCGAAAGAGGTGAATTTAAAAGCGATGAATATTGCCTGTGCCAATAACAAGCGAAGGCTGAGTTATGTGGTTGGGATTCTGAAAAACTGGGTAAATGACTCCTTATTGACCGTAGAAGAAATTGATTCTTTTTATGAGAGTCAAAATTCCACACGAAAACATAGGCAATCAACCGAATCGTTTCCTGCCGGAAGAGCAATTCCAAGTGGATTTAAACTGGACCTTACGGCAGGGGAAGAGGGATGAGTATGGCAGAAAAAGCGTTCTTAGGAAGCTTGATGAAGGCGGAGTACTTACTCCAAGATACCATTACAATTAATACTTAATAATAGTAATGATTACGAATTAGATTGTCAACAGTCTCTGAAAGGAAATCCAACGATTCTTTTCCATCACAGTAAATTAATGTATTACACTGAATCTCTACAATTACTAACGAAGCATAGACACAATACCACGTTTTGCCTTGGAATCAATTAAGCGATGTAAGTACAAAAAGTTATCATCATTTTAAAAGCCTTTTTGTTTGGCTCAAAAAAGAAAAACAGGAATGTAATAAAGTAGACAAGCATAAAAATAAATCGTAATTATTTCGTTTTAAAGGAGCTATATATGACAATTTCATCTCCTGTAAAGGACATATTTCTTTATGGACTTTTTTTACTTTTTGTTTATCTTTTTTTCTTTGGAAATCATGAAACCCTTCAAATCATAGGAGTCATTTTTCAAGGTGAATGGAGGACTGTATTTGTTGTTTTTCTTGGCATTTTACTTGAAGCACTTCCTTTTATAGTTATTGGCGCATTAATGGCATCAGTTATTCAAATATTTATAACCGAAGAAATCATACAGAGAGTTATCCCCAAGAGGCCTATTCCGGCAATGATTACTGCGTTAATGGCAGCTGCTATCCTTCCTGTGTGTGAATGCGCAATCATCCCGGTGGTCAGAAGATTGATTCAAAAGGGTATGCCAGTGCATGCCGGCACCGTACTTCTGATTGGTGCCCCCATTTTGAATTTTATTGTATTCGGTTCGACGTTTTATGCCTTTCAAAGACATCCTGAAATTATTTACGGGCGATTTATTTTGTGTATAATCACAGCTCTCATTGCGGGGACGGTAATTTATGTTAGTTTCAAGAAAACAAATATTCTTAAATTTAATACAGAAGATTTGACTCTGCAAAGGCCATTAAATCAAAACAGAGGAGCTTCAAAGTTAAAGGGGGTATTGCATCATACTTCCCAGGAATTTTTTGCAGTGGGTAAGGTGTTTATCATCGGTGCATTTCTTGCAAGCATTGCTCAAGTGTATGTCCAGCAATCCATGCTTATTGAAACGGCAAAAGAACCTGTAAACTCAACCATTATGATGATGGCGTTTGCCTTTATTCTGTCACTTTGTTCAGAAGCGGATGCCTTTGTTGCGGCTTCTCTAGGACATGTATTTCTTCCAGGTGCGATATTGGGTTTTTTAGTTTATGGTCCAATTTTGGATTTAAAGAATGTATTTGTTATGTTATCTTCGTTCAAAGTTCGCTTTGTACTATTCTATTTTTTTGTCATCACTATAACAGTACTTGGCCTCTCATTACTGGCCGGCTACCTAATACATGGAGGTTAAAGAATGAAAGAAAAGCAAGTCCCTATTTGGCAATTCAACAACGAACTACAAGGAATTCTATTAATTGGTATTAGTTTAGTGATTTTTAAGCTATATGTATCAAAAAAAATCTTGATCATACTGGAACCTGAGATGATTCCTTTTTTGTTGTTTGCCATGGTAAGTCTTTTTATAATCGGTTTTTTCCGTCTTTTAAACAGTGATTTAAATGGGGCGGACTGTGATTGTGAAGTTTGTGATCCATCTTCTTCATTGTTCATAATCATTATGAAATCTTCTTTTTTCATTTTTGTGATCATACTATCTCTTGTCCTAAATGATTTTATTGATACCGTTCATGTCCCTTTCAAATAACATGAATAATATTTCTCCTAATGAGCAGAGAGGAACAGCATTATTAAATAACAAAAAAGCTGATTCCAAGGAATTAGCTTTTTTGTTCATAATTAGAGATGGGCATTCATTTCTAAACTGAGTTTTCTTTTTCTATAGCTGATTTGTCATGTCATGATGAAGAGTTCTGTTGATTTGCGCCATACAATGAATAAATTACTGTTCTAATTCTTGTTTATTCCAATAAAAACAAGTTCACTTAATCTTGTTTCATTCTCTTTCCATTGACGGTCCTCACCCTGAAAACAACATATGTAGTGCATACTGCACAGAAACAAAATACTGAAAGCTGTATACAGCAACAAGGAACAAATATTTTTAATAATTTTTACGAAAGGAACTTGCTCATTGAATAAAAAAGTGATAAATTATCAATTATCAAGTTTAAATCGTAATAATTACGATTTATAAAGGTGAGGTGTATGTATAAATGGACGATTGCTCGCAATATCTCTGGGACACGCCAGGCAGCGGCACGGATTGTTAGTAGTTTATTGTGACGGATTACATAAAAGGTTGGAGTTTTCTAGGAACAAATTGTTTTAGAAATTTTGGATTTATTGCCTTTTTAAACATAATTTTTATAAATTCCGTCATTATGCATTATATGGAGAGCGGTGCATATCTGTTGTTATATAAGATAAAATCTTTACGTTTTACTGAAAGTATATGTTGACGAGGAGGATTACGATGAAAAAAATACCCACTTATATTATTTCAGGGTTTTTGGGAAGCGGAAAAACAACATTGCTGCTACATTTATTAAAGTATTGCAAATCTCAACAAAAAAAAGCTGCCATTCTATTAAATGAGCTGGGCAGTGTGAATGTAGAAAGTTACTTGTTTGAAGACGAGAATGTATTTGAGTTATTAGATGGATGTATCTGTTGTTCCATTCAAGACGATTTAAAAGCAACATTAACATCACTTTTAGAAATGCACACCGAAAAACCTATAGATGCATTATTCGTTGAAGGGACAGGTGTTGCGAATCCGTTAGAAATCGTAGAAGTAATGGCTAGTCCTCCTTATGTGCACTCTTTTGACATTCAATCCGTCATTAGTATGATTGATGCAAGTTCATACCTAGAAAATCAAGATATTTTTACTTCGAAAACAGTTCGTGACTTGCTTAAAAACCAAATTAAGGGAGCTACAACTGTCGTGCTCAATAAAGTGGATCTGGTGAATGAAAAACAATTACAAAAAATAGATGCTAAACTCACTAAGTTGCTAGATAACCATACACAAGTAATGAAGGCTTCCTATGGAAACGTGGATATAGGAGAATTACTACAAAAACGATCAAATACTACCGTCGTTTCACATAAACACCAAACCGGTAGTTATGGTGATTCTAGACATTCTACTTGCAATCATGACCATACACTCCATCATGAACATGTACAGCACGCCAGCATTAAAACCATTACGATTCAAGATGTTCCTTCTGTAACTAGAAGACAGCTAAAAAAATGGCTAAAATCATTACCAGAAGGGATTATGCGTGGCAAAGGATACATATTCTTGAAAGATAAACCGGGTTTGTATCCATTTCAATATAGTTCGAATCAAGTGCATATAGGTGATTTTCCGCAAAAACTTGAAGCAGATCCTTGTATAGTCTTAATTGGGAAAGATATAGATATTACGACTATTAAAAACTCTTACACTACTCAATTTACCTTATCCTAACTATGTGTGGACTAAGTACTCTTTGTTAACAGCTTGTCCTACCAGGGGAGAGGGGGTAGGGATTACTATTATAATCATGTACAGGTCTATCATCAAAATCGTAATCATTCAGATTTATAAGGGAGAAACAAAATGAAGAAAATACCGGTAACCGTATTAAGTGGGTATTTAGGGGCAGGAAAAACAACATTATTAAATCACATTTTAGCAAACCGGGAAGATAAAAAGGTTGCTGTCATCGTTAATGATATAAGTGAAATTAATATTGATGCGTCTTTAGTAAAACAAGGAGGTTTTTCACGTACAGAAGAAAAACTGGTGGAAATGCAGAATGGTTGCATTTGCTGCACGCTGAGGGAAGATTTAATAAAAGAAGTGGAGAAGCTTGCGGTTATAGGGGATCTTGATTACATTGTCATTGAATCAACCGGCATTAGTGAGCCGATACCCGTAGCCCAAACGTTTACCTACGTAGATGAAAATTTAGGAATTGATTTATCGGCTTTTTGCAGGCTCGATGCTATGGTGACTGTTGTCGATGCGAATCGCTTCTGGCATGATTTTGCTTCCGGGGAAAGCCTGCTAGATCGGAAACAGGGGACTGATGAAACCGATACAAGAGAAGTAGTCGATTTGTTAATTGACCAAATTGAGTTTGCCAACATTATTTTATTAAATAAATTGGACCTAGTAGACGAGAACGACAGACGTGAATTAAAAACAGTCCTTCAAAAACTAAATCCGGAGGCCCGCATGATTGAAACTGATCATGCCAGTGTTCCACTGGACCAAGTTTTGAATACAGAACTGTTTAATTTTGAGAAAGCAAGCCAAGGTGCCGGCTGGATAAAACAATTAAATAATGAACATATACCGGAAACAGAGGAGTACGGAATCTCTTCTATCGTTTACCGAAGACGACTTCCTTTTCACCCGGAAAGATTAATGAACTGGTTAGAAGAGTGGCCTGTAGAAGTTGTTCGGGCAAAGGGCTTCTTATGGCTGGCGTCCCGAAATAATATAGCAGCTTTACTGTCACAAGCTGGTCCATCCATTACCATTCAAGGTGCTGGTGAATGGATAGCAGCCTACCCTGAAGAGGAGAAACAACAAGTTTTACAGGAAGAACCAGAACTGCTGGAAAGATGGGATCCAGTTTATGGTGATCGGTTGACAGAGCTTGTCATGATTGGAATTGACATGAATCAAACAGAGATTGAAAAAACACTTGATGACTGTTTATTAACAGAAGAGGAACTAAAGAGAGAGTGGTCTGCATTTAAAGACCCATTAACACCATTTGTGGAAGCATAAAATAAATTTGGGAGGATTTCAAAATGAGAGTAAACATTACGATAGCGTGTACAGAAACCGGCGATCGAAACTATATTACGACAAAAAATAAACGGACACACCCAGAACGCCTGGAATTAAAAAAGTATTGCCCGCGTTTAAAAAGACATACATTGCATCGCGAAACAAAATAGAAATGAATAACTAAATCAACAGGACAGACCATTTTACCGTATGTGCGCCTTTATACGACAAAGGCGCATGCTTTTTGTAAAGACCCTAATAGGGGAAAATAAGATGATCGTACTGTAAATTTCCATAGAACAAATCAAAGTAAACGAGTATCAGTATTTAAATCAATAAGAAAATTATTGGGGGGTATTAGATTGCGATTCTTTCTGATAAGACAATCTTGAAGAGGTTAAAGGATCAGGAGCTAATTATTGATCCGTTTTCAACGTCACAACTTCAGTCTGCATCTGTTGATTTAAGGTTGGCAAATCATTTTTTAACAGTGGATGAAAATGCTGTTCCGCTTATTACAATCGACAAACCCGCTGACTATAAAGAATTTCGTAAAGATATTATCATCATGCCACCTCAATCCTTTGTATTAGGATCTACCCTTGAGTGTATCAGCTTACCTAATAATATGACGGCTTTTGTAGAAGGAAGAAGCTCCATTGGAAGATTAGGCTTGTTAATTCAAAATGCCGGATGGGTGGATCCAGGCTTTGAAGGGCATATCACTTTAGAACTTTATAATGCAAACCGTGTTCCGATCGAGCTAAGAGCAGGGAGGCGTATATGTCAGTTGGTCCTAGCCACTTTAGATCAAGAAACTACTCCCTATATGGGAAAATACTGTTGTCAAAACAAGGCCACTGAAAGCAGAGTCTATCTAGATGAAAAGACTGAGGTATTAAACTTGAGGTACAACCAAAAGTTTAAAGAATTTGATTAACTTCTTCGCTTAACATTTTTGGGATAAATGCGGGATTAGTTTGCTTAAATGGAAAGAAATTAATAAAGAGTGAGGTAGGATTATGGGTGTTGAGCAGCATAAAAAAGAAGCTCCTAAAAAAGTAAATTGCAAAGTCATCAAAGTCAGTGACACACGGACGAAAGAATCTGATAGAAGCGGAAGCTTAATTATCAAATTGTTAGAGGGAAATTCACATATTATAAATGATTATGAAATCGTTACAGATATTATGAGGTAATCGAAGAAGCCATTAAAAAGGGATGTCTTAATAAAGAAATCGATGTGGTCTTAATAAATGGTGGAACAGGTATTGCAAGTCGTGACGTTACAGTAGAGGTTGTTCAAAGTTTATTAGAAAAGGAACTGACAGGATTTGGTGAGATATTTCGTATGCTTAGTTATTTAGAGGATATTGGTTCTGCAGGGATTTTAAGCAGATCAATTGCTAGTGTAGCTTATGATACAGCTATTGATCCAAAGGGACGGTTCTTACAGGGTTCAATCGGAAGTTTTGCGCGTAAAAAGGCACAACTAGCGGTAAGGAGCTAGTTGTGCCTTTGGTTTATTCCATGTAAAAGATCTCTGCGCAAAATTTTTGATTGCCCAAGAAGAATGAAGATTTGCCAGTAACGCATAATGTCTGATTTTCACCAATCCCGAACCGTCCCCACAGTATTCAGAACCCATTTTTTTCTTCTGTTTTTATATTCGGTTTTCTTTTATACTAGAATGATCTTAACAATGAGGTAAACTGTATGGAACATACTAAAAACTTGCTCTTACAAGTAATGATTATTTTGATCCCTGTCTTTTTTTATTCTATGTATTTAACCAATCGTCATCAATTCATCGAAACGAAACGTCAAAAATTAATTTTCAGTTTCTTGGCAACGATTACGTTAGTATTGTGCATGTCCTTCCCGATCTATTCGGATGTAAACGAGCGAAATGACCTACGGTTTGTAGCTCTTATGATAGGTATATTTTATGGAGGTGGATACGCAACAGGTATTGTTCTCACGATCATCTTATTGTTGTATCGGTGGTATTTCGGGGGGGCAGGTTTTTATTCAACGGCATACGAAGTCCTTTTCTTCTTACCCATGTTTTTTTTAGCATATCCACGTTTCATCCAACAGGATCGAGCAGGTCGAATGAAACTGGCTTGGATGATAACATCGGGGATGTCCTTGATCTTCATCCTCGTGGATTTTCAAGAGATGGATTTTTTTAGCCACACACTTCAGGAAATTTTAGCGATATGTGCTGCCACCATCGTAACCGTCTTTTTGATTGAAACCTTAAGGGAAAATGCCCAGTTACACATGGAAGCTCAACAGGCGGAAAAATATAAGATACTCGGAGAATTGGCCAGTTCCTTTGCTCATGAAGTTCGAAATCCCATGCAGACCAATCGAGGATTTCTTCAGTTACTTCTACAATCGCCAATTTCAGAGACGTATAAAAGGTATGTTCAAATTTGTATAGAAGAAGTGGATCGAACGAATGACGTCATTACCGAATATCTTTCGCTTGCCAAGCCAGAAGCGGATACGAAAGAGTCCGTCGATGTTTGCCAAAAAATACAAACAGTCGTCAAGATTCTCTACTCCTATGCTTTAGAACGAAAAGTAAGCATAGACGTCCGACTTCCGGAGCAAGAGTGTGCGATATTGGGTCATCCCCCAAAAATGAAACAAGCCTTCCTCAATATCATCAAAAATGGAATCGAAGCGATGCCTCAAGGTGGTGCGGTTTCCATTTGCGTGAAACAGGAGTCACAGCATGTGATGATCCAAATCCAAGATGAGGGAGTGGGGATGAATGAAGACGAAGTGAAACGTCTTGGACAACCATTTTATTCCCTGAAAGAAAAAGGAACCGGCATAGGACTCATGGTGAGCTATCGCATTATCGACTCGCTTCATGGAAAAATCACCGTCCAAAGCCAAAAAGGAAAAGGAACCACGTTTACCATTCGGTTCCCTCTCCATAATTGTAAAAATATCATCGCCATTAACTGACAAACATGAGCGTTAGCTAAAAATAAAAGTATATGAACCGACAGGAGTTAAAGGGTATTGGATCGTAGATAACCGTACTGAGACAGTTGAAGTGTTTATCTTTATAGAAGTAAGTATTTTTGAAGACTTTATCATCGATTTAAAGAACATATTTCTATAATACAAATTCTAACCATCTATGAGCGTGTCGCAAAACTCCAATAAATATCCAATATTGTGCATAAGTAAGACAAGTTGGACATGAAAGCGATAATGGTTATATCCAAACATGCGAGGGCATTCCAATCCCTTGTCTTTCAAAGTATGAAACAAGTGTTCAATCTCGTTTCTCAGATTGAAAAGTGATTTTTTAGCACGTAAACATAAAAATGAATATCACTTTTTATTCGTACACGCCAATGGCAGTCAATTACAAAGAATCACTAATCTTGTTGAAAAAGAAAATATCACGCCCTCTATTGATTCAATTTATAATTTTAATGACACTAACAAAGCATTAATAAAAGTTTCTACTGGACACTCACAAGGCAAAGTTATTGTAACCTTCTAATCTAAAATTTAAGTACGTGGAAGAACTCTTGTTAAACTATAAGGTGCTTTCCTTTTATAGATCTAGCTGCCAATAGGGTAGCTTTTTATTTATGTCGCAAACGGGGAAGTTCAATAAGCATAATACAAAGGGTACATTAAAGCGCTGGACTTATGAATGACTCTAAATTATTAAATGCCTAAGAACCAGTAAAATACCCTCACAAGTAATTCTGCTTAATCGTTATAATCTATCTCCGAAGTAACACCTCTATCCCACGTCCGTACAATATTGAACTTTGTCAATTCTTCATGCAGTTCCACGGCTTTGTCGTCAATGCTTTCTGAAATGGTATTAAAGGCTTTTAACAAGCGAAAGAACTCGGCCTTATCTTCCTCGGTGGCACTCTCTGATTGCTCGTAAAGGGCGGTCATTTTCTGGAAATAAGTGACAAGAGTTTTCATTCGTTTGTTCAGGGCTAGTACATCCTTACTCTTGAACTTGATGGTGTATTCGCCAATCCGTTCCCCTGTATTGAAATACTCGGTCAATAAGACACTCTGTTGTTCAAGAGTTTGGAGCATTCCTTCTATCTCTGATCGCTCAACCTTATCCTCCTCTTCGCTGATTTCTATTGTCTCGAAGGCTTCCTGCATGGGGGTAAATACCCACATTTAGGGTATCTATAACGGTCAAGTGCCCCCGCAGGATCCTTCTCAATTCATTCAAATAATAGGAGCGGTCTTTCACTTCATTGACAAAACTCCTGTCTTCTGCTTGTGGCTCAGGTTCCCTGCTCTTCTTTTTCATCTCATTAGCAACTATACGGGATGCATCATTAGCAAACCGCTTGGAAGCCCCCCATAACAACTTATCGAAAAAACCCATTGCAATCCCTCCGTATGTGTTTGCACTCCATTAATATTATACAGGCAATTCCGTTATCACAGACTAAACGATTAATTCTCTCCCTTTAAATTCGGCAGATTAGCCGCTCTCTCCTGTTCAGTACTGTAAAAAGGTAACCAAATTGTATGTTATCTTATGGAATCAGTCTTGAGGATAGATTCCATATGGTTTAGTTAGAAAAAGATATTCATTGTTTCATAAAATTAAAAAGCCCCTCCAATAAATGAATGAGGCTGCAAACAGATGCAAAAAAGGTCTATCCTAAAGGTAAAAAGAGCAAAACCATGAAGCTAATCAAAAACAACGCAGAAATGGTTAACTCTGGAAGAAAAAACTAGTAGGAAACTATTTATTCACCACTACCGTTAGCAGCAAACCGGAAATACATTAATCAAGATCTAAATTAAAAGTTAAGGAAGCTATTTATAAGTATTTAAGCTAGTTTATCAATCTTCTTGGAGTTCAGGAACCGATAAATCAGTTGTTTATTATTTTTGGCAGCATTTCGGTAAAAATCTCGATAAACATAAATACTAGTATTAGGATGGGAGGTATGGAGAGAATTGCAAAGCTTAGGTAGGCAAGTTTCAACTTGCCATTTGATTGGTCGAACTCGCCAAAGTGATGACAGACGTCTTAATTCGATATGGTTTGGAGATGGTTACTTAACAAAAGCTAAGGCATACAATATTGCTGAACAAAAACTAAAGGCGTGGAAATGATAAATTGCTATATACTCTTTATAAAATAAAAATAGATTAGTATCGTTAAGTATCTATATTATAAATCAAAAAAGAGAACTTAAACTATTCTCAATGGAAGATTCGTCTATATATTCAGTGAACATCTTTTTAAATAATTAATGAGAAATATATTTTTTATTAATTACTATCTTGGCATTATCGGAAAGGTATGCTATTATACATTAATGTATTTAATAAACGTATGGACATTCACATAATTAGTATGACCCATAAGTATCTTAACCCTTTTAGTTACGCCGGTGTGGCGGAATTGGCAGACGCGCACGACTCAAAATCGTGTTCCGTGAGGAGTATCGGTTCGACCCCGATCACCGGTATCAAAAAACGTTGAAATGACGACGATCTACACGAGATGTAGGTCGTCGTTTTTTCGTCTATGCACACGATTCGATGGCTGAAAATCGTACGCAATGGGAACGAATAATTCAGCAATAGAGGAGTTATTTTGACCCGCACTAGACGAACAAATGCACTTTCTACGGAGGATATGGCGAAGCTGCGTGGCAGTTTACGTTCGGATTACCTCGACTTTAATGATGCGCTTGATCTCTTTATCAAGGACTCAGAGATTCGAAATCTGCGCGAACATACAATTAAATATTATCGGAATGAATTAACGACCTTTCGAAAGATTCTCGTCGAGCAGTCCGTTACAACATATCCTGTCGAAATTACAAAGGACATCATTAACGATAATGTGATCCATTACTTACGCGTTGAAAAAGGATTGAAAACAACGTCAATTAACACTAGATTACGAGCGATTCGAGCGTTCTTTAACTTCTTGTATAATGACCGATATATTCCGCAAAATCCCGTCGAGAATCTTAGTTTAATACGTGATCGTAAAGCTATTATCGCGACATTTACGGTAAAGAAAATTACTGACATATTGAATCGGAAAGACTTAAAAACATTCGTTGGCGTGCGTGATTATACGCTGATGTTATTACTACTTGAAACTGGTGTCCATGTTAAAGAGTTAATAGGAGCCAAAGTAAGCGAAATTAACTGGGAAGAGTCGAAGTTACTAATCTGCAATACTAAAGGATATTAACAACGATATGTACCGGTATCTGCTACAATGAAAGACCAACTACGACGATACTTGGCCATCCGAAGCAATGTGGTCGATTGCGATGCATTATTTATCACAATTGACGACACACCGCTTACTAAGCGTCAAATACAGTCGCGTATTAGTGTTTACGGAAAAGAGGCGGGAATTGCTGGCGTGCGGTGCAGTCCGCATAGATTCCGACACACTTTCGCAAAACTAAGCGTGAGGAATGGCGCAGGGGTCTTCGAACTGAAGCAAATACTCGGACATACTAGGTATGATATGGTGCTGACATACGTTAACTTATTCGCAGAGGACGTAAAGGAGCAGCACTGTAAGTTCTCACCGCTGAATAATTTAAAGCAACGGAAAGATTATTGACGCCATCATAACGGATGGTGTTTTTTATTGGCAAGATTATTTAATTTCCGCATAAAATTTATCGGGAGGGGATACAATTGAATTTTGATGATCATTACCGTAAACAATCTAAAAAGACTTTATGGGGCGAAGAGTTAGATAGTGAATCACTCTTTGATAAGCTTAATAAAGAATATGTAAATAACCTTACACCATCTTTCGATTTACATTCTTCGCTAAATCATCACGAAGGTAAGAAATATAAATGTACTCATTGCGGAAATAAATACGAAAATCATGAAACAGAAATGTATAAAGGCAATGTTTATTGTAGGGCTTGCGTCCAAGGGTTATACCATTACGACGAGTAATAAATTCCGTCGTTCTTTTTTTGTTTACATACAGAACGCTTGTTTGCGTATAATAAGAACGAGGAGATGATCGTTATGGCGATAAGAGATCGCGGAAAGATTAAATGGAATGCAGCGTCGTTTATGCCGCAAGTATTCGAACAGCAGCGCGAAATGTTTAAGGACCAAGAACGCCAGCCAAGGCCGTTACTCAGCGAATTCGATACGGAGGAATTTGATATACGAATTGCCTACGCTATGGAATATAACCTTGCGGTAAAGCTATCCGTATGGGATGACGGCTTTACTTCAGAAATAACCGTACACGTTCATCGCATTGATCCGATTACGCATGAGTTACGCATCGAGGTAAAGCCTGGCGAGTTCGGGCGGATAGCAATCGGGGATGTTACCGCAGTGAATGTCGTAGAGTAATAGCTTCCATTCGTTCCGACCTTAAAACATTGTAGAACAGCCAAAGCGTGCCGTCCTCCTGCCTTATATATATTTTCGTTGGTTTTAAAAATGCGTAAGCTATAGAAATGAGTCGTGGCGACGAGTGAGCGTAGCGAACGAAGGTAATAAGTTATAAGCTAGATCCCATTTTCAGGTTTAAGAATTTATTAACAATCATATTTAAATGCCAACTTTCATCAGTACTGAATTATGAAAATGTAGTGGATTCCACTCTATCTTGCACAGCTAAATTTCTATTTGCCTGCCGAGCAAAATTTAACAAGAGAAATTTAACTTAGTAATGAAAATTAATAAGTATATTATAAAAATATGGGTATTCATTTGTTTTTTACATAATGCTTTTTAACAGATGGAGGTAAAAGATGAACAATCGTTTATTCGATTTTGTTAGACAATTTTCAAATGAGTTAGCTGATCTGGCTGACCGAATTGAAGATCATTTATGGGATCAACCTCATGCGACATTGACCCAGGCTCGTTTATATTGTGAAGAGATAGTAAAGAAGATTAGCAATACAGAGGGAATCGAGAATATCTATCCCCTAAAGCCTGCAGAAAGAATCTACAAACTATATAAACAGGATATCATTTCAGAAGATATTTATATGAAGCTGGAATGGATTAGAAAAATGGGAAATAAAGCGGCACATAACGTGAAAGAAATTGTGGTACAGGATGTGCTGGAAGCTCACAAACTATTATTTGAGATAAGCGTTTGGTATATGGAAGTGTATGTCAGTCATCAATTTAACGCGCCAGAATATAAGCTTCCTGCCAAAACCAACCAAGATGCAAACGTCTTAGGTGTAAATGACATAAATGAACTAATTAAGCCTTATTTTGATCAGACATTGCAAAGATTTGATGAAATGAGAGCTGAGATTCAACTACAATTAGAAGCAATCAAAGTGGAAAAAGAAAAGGACCTAGATGTTAACACAAAAGCCGTAAATATTCAGCAATCAGAAATAAAAGCTCCAACAGAAACTTTGATTCAAAAGCAGGATGAATATCACATACGTCTCCAATTTAGAGGTGAAACCATTTTATTAACATCTAAACTAGCAAAAACACCTATATTAGACTTACCGGTAGTTGGATGTAACTATTTGTTACGCGAACTTTCCCGGGTGGGTATAGATTCTCTAGTGAAGATTACGAAGCCAATGGACTCTCTGCATTTGAAATTAAATGGTATTGGCCCTAATGGTATGGAGAAATTCTGGAATCAGCTTATAAGCTTACAAGATTCAGTTATGTTGGAATTAGAACAAGATAACAGCACGGAAGAGGAAAATAACACGATCGAATTACCGGAAGAAAAGATACCTTTAAGAAAAGAAAAAGAGAATATTGTTAGGATATTTGAAAAAAATAATTTTAATATTACCAATCAAACCCCTAAAGCAATAGAGTTTGAACATGCAATCAGTAAAGAAATTGTATACTTGCTGGCTAATAAAGAGACAAGCGTTGTCTTGCATCCAAAGACTGTTCAAAAAGATGATTTTTTAAAAAGTAACGGAAAAGATCGCAGTAGTACGGCATTGAGAAAATTTCCAAAAGAACAAAATAAGGGTAAAAGTCCAATTAATCATGGATTTTTATTTAAATTTAGTACTGCTTCTGAATTAGATACATTTTTTAATAGATTCAAAGAAATAATTTGTTTACCGAAGCAATTTAACTAATTTCATTCGAATGATTTATCTTGAAAATTCTAAATATTATTGATTATTTTCAAAGGGTGGACTGTTTTTGGTACACCTTTTTTGTTTATAATAGTCATAGGTATTTTAACCTAAGAGGTTATTTAAATGAGAGAATTATCGTTTACAACGTTAGGAGATATTGCTTCAAAACATCGTATTCAAGAGTGGTTTCCAATCGGAGGAACAAAAACCGCTTTATTATTTATTGCCTTCTATTTTTGTATTGTCAATTTTGTTAGAGATATCAAGCCAAGCTGATAATGATGCCGGTGGACTAGGAAAAATAGGTAAGGTTGGTTTTTTAACTTCCACCCATTTGTCCTTTATTCCAGTATTATTGATTGGGATAAACACTCCGGTTCATCAGGAATATCTCCAATCCACAAGGTATTTTCATATTGCTGTAAATCAAGTATTAAAGGTGCCTTTAATAACGAAAGCTCTTTTAAATAATGAAAGAGCCTAACTGTCCGTTCCTTATTTAACGAAGAAGAGTCCAAAGAAATTCATCCCTCCACTACAAAATCAATAAAATTACAATTTATTTTATGTTACGACATTAAATTATATCACTTTGGGATTAGGTTTAGAAATAGCCAGAGTCACCACTACTGAACTAGAGAAAACAAAATTGGAACAAATAGAAGTAATAAAGATTAAATGCAATATTGAACATTTTGAAGGGAAAAACCCATCCTGAAACAGGGGTTCCTTTTGAAAAAAATCATTGAAGTAAAATGAAAACTGCTCGAGGGTTGCTGTACCAGAATTTGATGCTCAACTTCCAGAGGAATTATATGAAGCTCGTGATAAGGCACAGGAGAAAGAATGTAACTGACTGTTGAAAGAAGCCATAGAAAGACACCCTAAGCTTAAAGAAAATAGTAGGATTGGGGAGACGGGGGGAACAGTTCTTTTTATTTAACCTAAGAAAGATAAACGCCTTCTCACAAAAAAGGGTAAAAAATAACCAAAATTGCAAAAAACGCCTTCAAAAATCAAATTTGAAGGCGTTTTTTGACGTTTATGCTCTAAAAATGCCCTCAAATATGAAAAATGGAGATTCGCCTTGCCCCACCAATCTCGATATTGTAGAAGTACTGAGATGAGGACTTTTACATAAAGCCCTCTCAAAGGACAAGGTGATGAAAAAGTGTCATAAAAGATTCACATTCTAATGAAAAACATATGACCATTTTCCTCATTTATTTATATATCAAGTATGAAGGAATTTTTTAGGAGAAAGGTAGTGGTTGAAGATGGCAAAGTTTAGAATGGTACGTACTGATTTTTGGAAGAATCCGCTTGTTTCAGAGGAGATGACTCCAGAGGACAAATTCTTCTGTCTTTATCTTCTTACGAATCCACAAACGACTCAAATTGGAATCTATAAGATTACCAAAAAACAAATGGCTTTTGATTTGGGTTATTCGATTGAGAGTGTTCACTCGTTAATGGAACGATTCATCGTGCATCACAAGCTGATTCGTTACAATCCTGAAACGAGAGAACTGGCGATCAAGAACTGGGGGAAATATAACCTGGATAAAGGTGGGAAACCATTCATGGATTGTATTTTTACCGAGTTAAAGGATGTGGAGGATCTCTCACTGATTCAATATGTTTCGAAGGCGATTCAAAAACAAGAAATTCGCAGTCTATTTGAATCATTTTGTGAACAAGAAGAGCTGGTTTTCGGCAAGGAAGATAGCGGCCAAGATGAAAATGATACATATCTAGAACCTGAATGTGGAGAGCTTGACGATACGTTGACGCATCGTGAGACGAGAAGGGGGCAAAAAGAAGAAGAAAATAAAAAAGATAATAAAAAAGAAAAACAACAACAAGAAGCTTTTAATCCAAATATAGAGAAAAATCCAGACACAGAAAATAATCAAAAAGAAGTTGATGTAAAAGAAATTATTGAGTTTTGGGACAACAATGGATTTGGTTTTTCGAACGTGAATGCGAAAGAGCAGCTGTTAGTTTGGTTAGAGGATTCTAGCTTTTTACAGCCGCAAGAGAGGTGATTTTAAAAGCGATGAATATTGCCTGTGCCAATAACAAGCGAAGGCTGAGTTATGTGGTTGGGATTCTGAAAAACTGGGTAAATGACTCCTTACTGACCGTAGAAGAAATTGATTCCTTTTATGAGAGTCAAAATTCCACACCAAAGCATAGGCAATCAACCGAATCTTTACCTGTCGGAAGAGCGATTCCAAGTGGATTTAAACTTGACCTTACGGCAGGTGAAGAGAGATGAGTTTCGCGGAGAAAGCTTTCTTAGGAAGCTTGATGAAGGCGGAGTACTTACTCCAAGATACCGTCATTCAACCTGAACAGCTAGAAAGTACACGGCATAAAGAAATCATGCGAAGAATGGTGGAGTTAAAACGGGCGGGTAAGAATGTTGATTTAATCACATGGACAACCTTACCAGACCTCGATTCCTTAGGTGGAATGTCTTACCTATCGGAGCTGTTATCATACGCGGATCTTGAGAAATTTGACGGTACAGAGAAGCTCATTCTCGATCAGTGGAAGGAACGAGAAAAGAAAAACATCTTGACGCTAGCAGCCATGAATGATTGGGAGATTGCGAAAGTCATTGCCGAATTGGATAAAATTAACCAAATGAAAATGGAGGATCACACGTCCTTACAACAAGCATTGGTAGATATCTATGAGGCACCCTGGGAAGATCGAATAAGCCAGAAAAGTGCAACAACGGGTATCAACAAGCTAGACGAAGTGACGGGAGGCTTTCAGGGCGGGGAAGTGACGATTCTAGCAGCAAGACCATCGATGGGAAAAACCGACGTGATGCTTCATTTTGCGAAAATGTCGGGTTGGGCCGGGTTCCTACCACTCGTATTTTCCTTAGAAATGCCGGAAAAGCTGATAACTTCGCGATTAATGGCTTCGACTGGAGGTTTTAACCGTGCAAAAATGCGGGATCCAAAAAGAATGCTAACTGAAAATCAAAAGAATGGGATGTGATTGGTGATCTCACGGAAACCCATATGCAAATTTTTGATGGGGCGGGACAAACCATTGCCGAAATGAGAGCGAAAACGCGAAAAATGATGAATCAATTTCCATACAAGAAACCAATTCTTTTTATAGACTACTTAACACTAATCCATTCTGGACAATTTTACGGAGGGAATTCCCATTTACAAGTAACGGAAATTTCCAAATCCCTTAAAACGATGGCGAAGGATTTTGATTGCCCCGTCATTTGTTTGGCCCAGCTCAATCGATCGGTGGAATCAAGAGCCAATAAACGGCCGATGATGTCTGATATTCGGGAATCGGGCAGTGTGGAGCAGGATGCCGATGTCATTTTGTTCTTATATCGTGAAGCGTATTATGACAAGGAAACGGACAATCATTCCCTTGAAATCATTGTCTCGAAAAACAGAAATGGACCAGTTGGAAGCATCGCTGTCAATTACAACGAGCATACAGGAAGGATTGAGGACCAGAAGGAATCGAGTCCTACCCTTGTATAACTTATATTTAGCCGAAAAAAATCTTATATCGAGGTGTGATCACATGATTGTGAAAGATCTTTACATGGATTGTTTCCGTTATGAAGAATCCTCATTGGCCCATTCCATCTACCATTTACTAGCAGAGCAGAAAATTTCATTAGATGACGACATATCCAAGATAGACTTAGAACAAGCCGACCATCAGAAAGTAAGGGAATTGGTTCAAAACAATGTATTAGGTATTCATAAAGTTGGCATCTACTCACTGAAGATGAACCAGAAGGATTTTGTCTTTATTTTTGCTGGCAGCCACAAAGAAGCCATCCAATTCTATACCGAAACATTTCATCAAGTTCCATTAAACTGTCACGAGTATTCGCTAGATTACCAGCTCGCTAGAGGAAATGATGTGATTTCGTTTCGGGACATGAGGAAGGAATTCATGAGTTTTCCAGCTTTAGCGGGGTATTTTAAGAGGGAGAGATGAAAGTGAGAGAGATGGAACAAAACCCTATCTAGTTTATTGTCCCCCAGGACTAAATTATTCTTAGGAAGGTGAATACCGAACTGGTTTGACCCCGACCACCGGTATCTTTAGAAAAAAATTGAGTCCGTTTTAGAAAAGTAAAATGCCTACAAATGTTGTTAAATAAATATTTGTAGGCATTTTTCACATATTAACGTATATGGTGCTGAACAAGAGCGGCTAACAGCACTGCGACATTTGCAGGAAATCGAGCAGTCACTTCGTCGGTTGAATGACATCATTGAAAAAGACGAAACGTTTCTAGCTGGTGAGCCTGACAGTGGCGTAATTCAAAAAGAGTGGGATGCTACCCAGAAAGAGATGGTGCGCATGCAAAATATTCTTGCCTTTCAGGAGCTTGAAGACGAGATAAATGAAAAAAAACAAACCATGGAACAGGTATCTACAGAATGTGAAAAATGGAACGAGGCAGCCAAGCAGACGGATGCATTAACAGCAAGAATAACTGCTGCCCAATAAATCGATAACTTAAAGTGGATAATTTTGGAACAAAATCTAAATCGGTCTTTACGAGTCCAGCAGTTAATCCAAGAGCGTGAGGAAATCCGCGGAGAAATTCGCCAGCGGAATAAATTAAAAGAATATAATGACAAATTGAACGGTGCGATTTCATATGTTGAACAGCGTTTGGAACCGCAGGGCATGTCAATCGGCCAGTTGCAGCAGCGAATGATGAATATGACTTCTATTTCTACTACCTCTGTGGAAATTGATCAATTTTTAGACAAACTAAGAAGTGAGTTTAAAGGAAACCCAAAAATCTTACCGCAGATACTTGTAACCTTTCTTGAGGGATTATATGGTAGGAGACACTTTATCTGGCAAAAAGCGGGGCAGTTAAAGCCATCTAATGCGTATATAAAAATGGCGCAAGAACTACTTCGGCATTTGAAGCAGGAGATGATTGAGCAACTTCAGCCTGTGCAGCATGAAAATAAAATGACGCAACAAAAGTGGCAGAAGGCGATGGACGAGCAGAGCACCAAGCTTACTTTTCTACAAAATAAGCATGAGCAAATGATGGCATACGCAGAAATGATTCCACACGCAAAAGAATTGCTTCATCAAAAAGAAGCAGAAGCGCTTGAACTGCAGAAAAAGAAAGAGCAATATGAGCAAGCTAAGCTTCGAGTTAAACTGAATGCCCAAGAACGAGCAAAAGAAGCCTTGCAGCTACAAGAAGCGAAGCAGAAATGGACAAAAATCGAAGCCCGCCTAACACAACTCTACAGTATGCTCGAAGAAAAGAAAAAAGGACTGGCACCATTACATGAGATCATATCCACAAAACCAGAATCGGAGCACGAAACGGTATTGAGGAAATTGGCGAGTCTTTCTTATACACGAGAGTCATTAAAACAGGAAAGGAAAAGGCTTCCAGAATTCCAGTCAATCCAAGGGATGTGGCTTTCCTTGCTGGAAGAAGCAAATGACCATGACCTGAATGAAATTCGAAAGCTTTATGTACAGCATTCAAATGTCATTGGAACAACCTGTGTGGCATCCGCACGCAAGGACTTTATTGAAAGCTACCCTATTTTTGATGTGGTCATCATTGATGAAGTATCAAAAGCAACCCCGCCAGAGCTGCTTTTGCCGATGCTAAAAGGGAAAAAAATCATTTTAGTCGGCGACCATCACCAGCTGCCACCTCTATCAGGAAACGATACGCTAGAGGAAACACTGCAGGAAATGGCGGTAAAAAGTGAAGACTTTGATGGAAAAACGGAATTAAAACAGCTGTTAAAAGAGTCACTGTTTGAACGGTTGTTTAAAAATCTTCCGAAAAGCAATAAAACGATGCTTGCCATCCAATATCGGATGCATGAAAACATTATGGCAACCATTACCCAGTTTTATGAGCAAGAAAACAAACAATTCCAATGTGGTTTGAAAGACTCTGATTTCGAACGGGATCACAAGCTTGTATCACCGCTCATACAGCGGAACAACCATCTACTTTGGCTCGATATGCCGAATGAGCCTGCTTTTTTCGAAGAAAGAATGAAAGGCGGTAAAAGCCTGTATAATCAGGCTGAATTGAGGAAGATTGGTGAGTTGCTGAAGGAATTGGATGAAGCGGTGGCACTGGCGAAGCAAGCTGGAAGAATGAAAGCAAATGAGAAAAAAAGCATTGGCGTAATTAGTTTTTACGGTGAACAAGTAAAAAGGGTCGAGCGCATGATTCAACAGGAGCTTCGCTTGCCAAATTTAACGATTCGCACTGGGACAGTGGACAGGTTCCAGGGCATGGAAATGGATGTAATACTGCTAAGCATGGTGCGAAATCACGACAACGAGCAGGATGACATCGGCTTTGCCAAAGATAACCGCAGGCTAAATGTCGCCTTATCGAGAGCAAGAGAGCTGCTAGTGTTAATTGGCAGTTCAAAGATGTTTACCGAGCGGACGAAACATAAGGATACGAGACAGATGTATACGAACGTATTAGAAGTCGTGAAAAAACAAGATGGACTGCGAATGCTTGAAGCGGTGAGTTTGCATGGATAAATTAAAAAAGCACTTACGCTCGATCTTACTTGAAAATCCAGCGATTCAAATCAAGAAGTCCATGATGTGGCACTTGCCAGTAAAGACATATAATGTGGAATTTAAACGGGTAATGCGATCTAAAATGGACATTCTGATGAAAATGATGCTTCTCACTTTTGAGCAGGCTGAAATCCGGCGAGCAGCCAAGTTGTCCGAATTGCTGCTGGTAGAGGAGCTGTTCATTGCGGATTTGCTGAAAAAAATGCAGGGAATGGGCTTAATCCGAGTGGAAAAAGAAAGCTACAGGCTAACATCGAAAGGGCATAAGCAACTAAAAACAGGAGTAATTGTAGAGGAAATGGAAGAAGAGTCGACTGTGCTTTCGTACAGTCCAGTTCATGATGAGTTTTGGCCAGAGGGGATCGAACATTTGCCTGAAACAAACGAAGAAATGCTGTTTGTTCGGTATGTAAATAACCAGGACCATATCAATACAGACCGAATTCTGCAGGTTCTCATCGGGAGAGAAACCGAGCTGGAGGAAAACGGCTTTCAAACTGTAGTGGCTAATGTAAATAGCTTCGACCTACAGAAGGTTGAACATATACCATGCCTAGAATTTCAAATGTACAATAAAGAACAGGACATTTTCTACGTACTCGTGTGGAATACATGGCTTAAATGCTGGGATGATACACTCGAAAAGCAAATAGAAGAGAAGGAACGGCTGGAATGGCGGGAAAAATGGATGGCAGTAAATGAAGTTTCTGAGTAAATAGAATTCCTTGTCCAGTCCTTTGCGGTATTAAATCATATACTCATCGGTGATTAGGCCCTTTTTTCTAAGAATCTATTTTAATTTAAAATCCTCACAAATGTTGTTATATCAACGTTTGTGAGGGTTTTTTTCGTTTTATAGGAAAAGAATTGGAAAAGGTAAACACAAATTTATTACACAAGATAAATACCAAAGGACACATTCTCTCAAACGTCTTAATGCCCCATTTCTTACCTATATATGTTCTGTAATACAGATATAGCTGAATGAAGGCAACAGAAGGGGAACTGTTATAAGATTGGAATTTCAGGTTTTGACCTATACACTCGTGATATAAAAAATAAAATAGCGTGTAGAGGAATTTGAAAATTTTTGCAGAAGATTTATGTTATGTAAATCTATGACTTAGCTTATCTATAAATTATTAAGGAGTAAATTAATATGACAAAAAAAGTTATTCTAAGTAGAAAAGGATTCGATTCTTCTGCAGGTGGTAAGCCTAGTTTTATTTATGGAGACCGACTTATTTCGTTACCTATTCCTGGAAAAGGATCAGGTATTGGTTATAAGGACATATTTTTTGATCAAAATACTAAGCTTGATAAAGTGATGCAAGAGGTAGGAATCAAACAATATGACTCTGAATGTCATCTTGATCCGGACATTAAATTCGAATCAATCCTAAATCGGCATAATAAGTGGAATCCTGCATTTGGACAAGCTGATATTCCAGAAAAAGTTTTAAGAAAAAATAATGTAGGACATGGGGATTTATTTTTATTTTACGGCTGGTTTAAAGAGATTGATATAAAAGATGGAAAATTTAAGTATATACAAAATGCTCCTAACCTTCATATCATCTTCGGTTTTCTTGAGGTTGACGAAACATTGGATTTAAATAATTCTAATGTAATTATTCCTCAATATCTAGAGAGTCATCCTCATGTTGTAAATAAAGATAAGTATTTAAATAGCAATCGTCTTTATATTGGAAAAAATGCTGGTAAATTTCACTATGATGATTCTCTCGTTTTGACTAAAAAAAGAGAGAAACGGAGCAGGTGGGAATTACCAAGATATTTTGAAAATGAGAAATTCTTAGGTGGGACAAATAAATCAATTCTACCAAATGGAAATGTAAGAATTGAATTTATAGGAAGAAACAATCAAGAAGTTTTAATAACTGATTCTAGTGATGTAGTAGAATGGGCTGAGAATATGATTAAAACAAATCGTATACAATCTAATCAAATCACTACAAAATTACAATAGTGATTTATACATAAACAAATAAATAGGACTGGAAATGTTGGTAAATAACTAAAAGAAGGACAATATAATGGATTAGGAATTATTCCTTGTGAGAGGACGATTGAGCATTATCTATCATCAAAAAACTATTTACAACTCAAACTGGGGAAAAGAATATTACAAAAATCTTACTGAAGGAGTTGTAAAATGGGCAAATTCTTTGTTTCATCACAAGGAGCAGGTTCATGGAGAGAATTACTTGTCGATCCTGAGAAACAGTGGAAAAAAGGGTATTCTGCTTTTGAATTGGCAAATTGTTGGGAAGAGGCTAACCATTTACCATCTTGTGTTGAAAATGTATTTAAACAAAGTAAGTTACCTGTGTTTAAGGATGTAGAAGTATTGTACGGACTTCCTGAGTACAAGGTTCCATTACCTGGAGGAAACGCAAGTTCACAAAATGATCTTTATGTACTAGCCAAAGCAAATAACGAGCTTTTAACGATTATGGTGGAAGGAAAAGTTTCAGAACCCTTCGGAGAAACCGTAACATCCTGGTTAGGTGATAATCCCAGTGACGGTAAAAGAAAAAGATTGAAATACTTACTTAATTTACTTGGATTACATGAGGATAGTGTGCTAAATAAAAGATACCAATTAATACATAGGGTTGCTTCCGCTCTGCTAGAAGCTAAGAATGTTAATGCTAACAATTCACTTATGCTTGTTCACTCATTTAGTCAGACAGGAAAATGGTTTGAGGACTACGCTGAGTTTGTTAAACTTTTTCATTTATTCCCTAAGAAGGATGGAATAGTTGGGCCAGTACAATTAAATGGGGTAAATCTATATTTTGGGTGGGTGAATGAGGTTTTGGCGGTAAAGGGGGAAACGGATCAAATAGTTGCTTCGAAATCAAAAGAGTATTTTTATAGCTTGTTTAAAACAGAAAAAGCTAGAATGCTTGCGAAAGAAATCGATGATTATATTTATAAAAAAAGCTCATATAAGGGTGAAGTTGAGGACTATCATCATCGATATAAAAATGGGGTTCGAACAGATTGTATAGGTTATGTAAGCAAGATAGGCTCATATAAATTCGCAACAATTACTGCAGCAAGGAAAGTTTGCTTCGTCCTTCATCTTGGAAAAAAACTTCACACAGAAACAGCAAAGAAAATACAGAAGGAAATAGATGATTTGCTTGGACATGTGTATGAAAAATCTGATCCGGTGAGCCTGACTCCTGGTGAAATGTACATAAGGTTAGAGTGGGTAGATAATTTAGAGCAAATAACTAGCTTAATAGATGAGGCATATGAAAAGAGGTTGCAGAAGTAGTAGGTAATAAATTATTTATTCATAATTTCTACAGGAATATCCCAGTCTTTTTTTTATATCACTTTTTAACCTTTACCTGCTCCCAAATGCATTATCGAAAAACTTTTCTTAATCGTTTGTAGATTGGTTTGAATATTATTAAATAACTTATACCAGTTTTGCTCCAAAATTGTTTATGAGTTTTTAGTACCTTCCGAAAAATCGGACGGTGCTTTTTTCTTTTATCTTTGAATATTTTATTAAAGACCGTTGTTAACTCTTGGTCTAATAATACCCAAATTATGCTAATATGATAATAAGAGCAAATGCCTATGTAAGGTGGGGAGTTCATGTCAAATGATACAGCGAAAATAGCAAGGATTTTTGAATATTTGCTTGCTGTAAAAAATCTTAACGAAAAAATCATTCGTCATGTGAATGATTATGATCAGGTATGGTGGGAAAAAGATATTCCACAAATAGATGGTTTTTATATTGGTGGTAATGGGACAAATGAAGATGCTTGGTTTGAGGTACACAAGCAAGAAATTCCAACAGTACCCCCTGTTCCATCCGAATTGAAAAAATGGGTAACTAAATATGATAATCCTGAGCAATCCCCAATAGTACTAGAATCCCTTGTAATAGGTATAGATGAAGACGAAAATGAAATTTTAGAAGTATTTGATGAGGATATTAAACGAAAAACTAGTTATCAGCAATGGTTAGAAGAATGGAAAATGTGGGCTGCAGAAGCATCCCCAAAAATGAAAATCCAACAATTATATACCGATCTCTTTACCTTGTATCAACGCTTCGAGCGTGAAGGGGAAGACATCGAACTTGTTTGTGGCTATGGCTTATTACAGTGGGAAATTGACGAAAAGAAAATATCCCGCCATGTTTTGGTAACAAAATTAGAGGTTACGTTTGACGCAAAGAAAGGTATTTTTCATCTCTTGCCTACGAGCAAAGGTACAGCAATGGAAACAGACATGTTATTACATATTGATTTTCCGAATGCTACACGGGTTATGAAAATGGAAAATCAAATTCAAGAGCTTGATTTATCGCCAAATCAATTGGAACCTATTAAGTCCTTTTTACAAGAAGTTGTTCATACAATAAGCCCCGAAGGATTATTTAAGACTGATAAAAAGGACAGCATAAAAAACATATCAACACCGATCATCTCATATAGTCCGGCCTTATTTTTACGAACCACAGGAGGCAGGTTTTGGCAGCAAGAATTAACCAATGCCATTGAAAAAATACAAGCAGGTTTTCCCGTTCCTAAAACCATCAAAAAATTAATTACTACTAGTGATTCTGATGAAGGCTCTAAGTTTCTTTCGCCAGATTGGGAGGCAGTGGGCAAGGAGTTACTTTTTCCTTTGCCGGCCAATAAAGAACAGCAATTGATTGCTGAGAAATTAGCTTCTAATAGTGGTGTAGTTATTCAGGGTCCACCAGGAACTGGAAAAAGCCACACGATAGCTAATTTAATTAGTCACCTTCTTGCACATGGGAAAAGAGTACTTGTTACTAGTGAAAAAGAACGTGCTTTACATGTTTTGAAAAATAAAATCCCTGAAGAGATTCGTCCACTATGTGTAAGTGTTTTAGGAGGGGACTCGAAATCAGTCAAAGAAATCGAGGACTCCGTGCGTGTTATTGCTGAAAATATCGATTCAAAACAACCTGAGATTTTACAAAAGAATATCGAGCGATTAAATACAGAATTACAAACTACTAAGAAGAGTATTAAAAGAATTAATCAAATGATTAATAATGCAGCCGAAAGAGAATGCCTACCAAAAAGATTTGGTGACTTGGAATTAAAGCCACTTGAAGCAGCTAAATGGCTTAAGAAGTTTGAAAGTCATGCCTGGATACCTGATAACATTAAGTCTGATTCTCCGTTCCCGTTAACTACAGAACAACTAACTAAATTCTTTGAACTTTTAGGTCTTCTTGCAAAAGAGGATATTCAGTCGCTATCGTTAGCAAGACCTAGTCTAAAATCATTGCCTCCTTCCAACGTATTTTTAGAAAGAGTCAATGAGATACAGGGAATAGAGGAAAAGATCAAACAGACAACGGAACATCTTAAGGGCTGGAATACAGGGGATTTTATGAGCCTTGATTTTGCCAAATGGACGACTAAAACGTCAGAAGCCATTGTAAAGCTGAAACAAATGCATAATCCCAAGTGGCTCTATACCATTATCAAGGATTGTGTGAGAGACTCAAGCCAAGTATTCATGTGGAATCAATTTATCAAGGAAATTATTGAGAAGGTAAATGATATTCAAATACTGGAGAAGGAAATCATTGAGCATAAAATTGTGCTGACGACAAATAAAATTCTTCCTGAGTTAAGGGACGACCTACTTGCTTTGAATGAAAAATTATCTACTAATCCCAGGATAGGTTGGATGTATAAAAACGTTACCGGGAGAAAACTTAAATATCTTTTTGAAGAGATAAAAGTAAATACCTATCCGATTAGAAGCAGTGACGACCTCACCCTGGTCTTAAAACACATCGATCTAATAATCATGAAGCAAAAACTTTCTATTAAGTGGAATCGTGTCTTAGATGAAATTGACGGAACTAAAATCGAAGAAACACAAAAAAGATTGGTGCTAATAATAAAGGAAAAATGCAATCAAATTCTTGATGCAGCTAATTGGGTTAACAACTTAGAAAAAGAGTTTGATGAATTATTTGCTGTTATCTCGATGTCTGGTGAAAATAGGTTTCATGATGAACAATGGCTGAATGAACTTAATCAAGGCTTACAAGCTTTACATTACAAAAAGACCTGGAAAGAAACCCAAACATTTTTTCAAAAAATAGAAGTAGAATTAATTGCAGGAATAAATCAACCACAGTCGCATCCATTATGGAATAACTTATTAGATTCACTTCGTCAACGAAATTCTACAACTTGGGATTCGGGACTTGAAGAAGTAGAAAGACGTGAAGGCTTAGAAAGTGATCATCAACAATTGTTAGAACTAAAAGGTCTACTTTTTGATGTGGCACCAAAGTGGACATTAGAATTACTAGAAAGCGGTGGGGAGGGAAAGCCGCTAATTCCTCCACAAGACCTTGAGTTTGCCTGGATATGGCGTCAAGTAGATGCCTGGCTAAAGGAATTAAATGCTAAACAGCAAATTGATTACCTAGAAGAACAACGAAAAATGGCAAAGTTAAAAGAACAAAAAGTTATTAAAGAATTGATTGCGGAAGCAACCTGGAAGGAACAATTAGAACGGACCACAAGGGCCCAAAAAATGAGTTTATTCGCATGGCAAAAGGCGATTCAGCGAATTGGAAAAGGAACAGGAAAATATACTCGTATGTACCGTCAAGAGGCCAGCAAAGAAATGAAGGTGGCAAGAGGGGCCATTCCGGTTTGGATTATGCCAATTCAGCGTGTGATAGAGAACTTTGATATAACAGAAGACTTATTTGATGTGGTTATTATTGATGAAAGCAGCCAAAGTAATTTGTTTGGATTAAGTGCTTTACTTCGTGGAAAAAAAGGGGTGATTGTAGGGGATGAAAATCAAATCAGTCCAGAGAATGCTTTTACTGAAATTAGCGATGTCCATGAATTAATCACTAGGTATCTTTTTGATATCCCTAATAAAATGCAATTTGATATACGGACTAGTTTATATGACACGGCATCTAGGGTATTTGACAGTAAAATTGTCTTAAAAGAACATTTCCGCTGTGTGCCGGAAATCATTAAATTTAGCAATGAGCTAATGTATGGCGGAATGATTGACCCATTACGACTACCATTAGCAAAGGATATGTTTACACCACCTGTGAAGGCAGTAAAAGTGGATGAAGGATATCGATTGGAAAATACCACTAAAGTAATTAACATACCAGAGGCTGAAGCCATTGTTGATTATATTATAGAGTGTATCAACGATCCTATATATAATGAAAAGTCTTTTGGAGTGATTACACTACTTGGGAACGATCAACAAAAAGCTATTGAAGGACGGATTCACGAGAAAATCGATGAAGAGGAAATTATCAACAGAAGACTTGTGATAGGAGATGCGTATGCCTTTCAGGGAGACGAACGCGACGTGATCTTCCTCTCTTTAGTTATTGCTGAAAATAAAGGGTTTGCTTCACTCGGGAAAAAAGATGCACTGCAAAGATTTAATGTTGCTGCAAGCCGACCTAGAGATCAAATGATACTGTTCCACTCCGTAGATGCAAACAAGCTAAATCCAAATGATGTTCGATATCAACTATTACAGCATTGTCTGAATAATGGTGAAACCGAGGAAGCATTGGTTAAGGAGGAACATGAATTTGTTTCTGAGCTAGAAAGAGACATTTATGCGTTAATTTCAACCAAAGGATATCGTGTTGTTCCGCAAGTAAAGGTTGGCTCATTAGGTAAGGCAATTGATTTGGTTGTTGAAGGAGAGCGTACCCGATTAGCAATTGAATGTGATGGTGATGTGGAATGGCAAGGACAAGAGAAATGGCAAGAGGAAATTGAACGGCAACGAGTCCTTGAAAGAGTGGGCTGGACATTTTGGCGGATCCGGGGAAGCGTATTTTACTCTAACCCAGAGAAAACAATGGAATCTCTATATGTCAAATTAGATGCAATGGGAATTCGTCCAAATACTCAACAAAAGGATAAATCTAAGTACGAAACAAAAAGAATGTTAAAAAAGGAAATCATTTTTAAAAAGGCAAGTAGGCAGCCAAAGGAAGAAAGAATAACAGCTATTCTCCCAAATTTGGAGGAAACTAGAAATATTAAAATTGATGCGAACATGAAAAAAAATAAATCAGAACAAATCGCATTATTCTCCCCTGAATTAGAAGGTTTTCATGAACAAATGAATTTAATCGATTTGATTGATGAAACCCCAGATAGTCTTTTTAGTTATTTAACTTCAAAAAACTATGAAGTTATCGACAAACGTCTCAAGGGTGGAAGTCTTTGGTTGGTAGGCGGAGAAGAATTGAAACCGCTTATTAATGAACTTAAACAAAAGGGAATAAGTTTTCAATTCACTGAAAAAGGGAGTCGGGCTACGAGACAAGGACCTGGTTGGTATACGAGTTATAAGGGATAAAAAATGGGCTTTCTATCTCTGGTAGAAACCCTTTTGAAATTACATTATATGCGTTAATACAAAATAGAGGGAATCCATTATTTGTTCTTTAAGATATTCGACAATTCTTCTTGTTGTTTGAGCTCAGAATAAAATTAGGGTAGGGTTGCATTTTTAGCACACCTTATTAATTTAGTCTTAACTGATAGTTAGTCTAACATTTTTGTGCATTTATCAAACATCAAGTGTTAAAATAAGGTGTTAAATGATATGTAAATATTTTTTATGAGATAAATAGAAGCGAATGTAACAAAAGTAAAAATACAAAAAGTTTAGACCTCCGTAATGTTTTATTTTCAAACACAGATTGATAAGCTTTATTTCTATACATTCAATAATAAAAATCTAAAAATGAGGTTGGTGTTTTCATTGGCAATTTGGGAAGTTGAATTATTTATTTATGGCCCAGTAAAAGTAAGTAATGTAGAGAAATTCAAAACACAGAAAGGTACTAATTTTAACCCTTTTTTTAGCGATATTGAGATAAAGAATTTTGATGAAGGATTAAATTTTAAAGTAACAGCTTTTGCACCAACAAGTGAGCTAGCAAATAATGCTGCAATGGTGTTTGTTGGCCAAATGTTAGATTGTTTAGTATTGGATATAAAGGTACCTATACCCTTATTTTTAAGTTTTGATGGGAAGAAAGTTAATTTTTCTCGGAACTCCAATGTTAAAAGATTTATATCTAAAGGGGAGTTTAAAAGAGCATTCGTTGAATCTCTCAATCTATTGAATGGTGAACCAAGTTTCCTAAAAGCTTATGGATGGTACAGAAAGGGGTTGTATACCGAAGATCCATTTGATAAATTTCTAGCTTTTTATAATACTATAGAAGTTGTTGCAACAAATTATCATCCAAAAAATGAAGCATCTAAAAAGGGAAGCAAGAGTCAAATATGGGAATGTTTTAAACTTTTATGGGGTAACTGTGATCAATGGCCTTTGATAATAAAAGACCAGATAAATTGGATAGATGATAATTATAATACCCGAGTTGGAATCGCGCATGGATTAGCTAACGTTAATGTTGAGGAAGTAGGTAAAGTTATTAATATGAGTGAAACAATTCAAAAGGTTGCATTCATGTTTTTGCGTGATTGGAAAAGTAAGCAATTTAATCAAGTTGGTCAAAGGGAAATTATATAAAATATGATGAAAGATTGTAATCTTTTTAGGGGGAGCTAAACAATGGATTTTAAGCAATATCTTTTAAATAGAAATTTACATGTCAATAATGTAAACCAAATAAAGGATAAATCCGCTTCCGCTTTAGAACAAAAAATCAACTTAATTGATGATCAATCAGATTTTGCGCTATCAATTCAATAATGATACATGAATATATAGATTTATCAGTTAACTCGGATACAAATCAAATTTTTTACTCACGATTATAGAATATATATACTTGATAAGAATTTATTATTTGAAAAGCCCTGCAAAATAATGATGCGGAGCTTTTTTGTTTTGTAGTTAGTTGTTTTACAAAAAAAGTAAGAGTAAAATAAGAACTAAGTAAAACTGGAGTTAGAGGTGACATTTGTGGAGTTGAAAATGTTTTATCGCACGCAGCGAGAGTTAGCTACTGCCATAAATAAACTCGTCGATGCATATTGGCAAGAGGAAATAAAAGAACAAGGCCTTATTGAGGGTGTTAATAACATTTATGATAACAACCAGGACAAGCTCTTTAAAAATAATGAGTTTACAAAAGTCGTTCAACAACAATGTGGAAAGAGAAGGTTAGCTGTAGTTGAACGAATTTTGAAAATGGTATAGGCGAAAAGTATTGTGTGAAAGGTCGTGTTGGATGATAATGGTATTAGAATATTCATCAAGTTTGAACGGTGCCTCTTTTTTGTTATTTGAGTTAAAACAAGTGGTAAAACAGAAGCAACTTGGGCTTTCAAATGAGGAGATTAGGAAAAAGGTCAAAGAAGAGAATTTGTTTCAGTTTACAAATAAAGGTAGGGTTAATCGTGCTTTGCCTTCAGTTATGAAAAGAGCCGATGTTATTGACCAAACATTAGCTGCACTTATGATAGAAGGGTCAATAGAAATTAGTAAAGTGATTAATTTGTATGCCATAATGAAAACCGATTTACTTTTTTACGAATTCATGAATGAAGTGATTAGTGAGAAGCTACAGAATAACGATTTTTTAATTGAGAAGAAAGATATTAATGTTTTTTTTACCTCCAAGTCAGAAGAAAATACCAAGGTTGCAAGTTGGAGCGACATAAACCTCGAGAAGTTAAAACGTGCGTACATGCAAGTATTATTTGAATGCGGGCTGCTGAGAAATAGACGTAGCAAAGAACTGAACCGCTTAATCATAGACGAGCAGATTAAAAATCACTTTATACATATAGGTGATACCAAATTTGTACATGCAATGGGCGAGTGAAAGGATACAACAAATGGCTAATATTAATCGAAGACTTGATAAGATCATTCCAAAAATTAAAGAGGACAAATTCATTCAAGGTCGAGGTCTTGGAAATGAGATCAGTTTTTATATTTTTGATTATGAACCCAGTGAAGAATTAATCGTTCGTGATTATGTCAATCATATAAAAAAGGAATTTAGTTACGAAGGCTCTAATCGCAGAATTATTGAATTCGACTTATACAAATTGCTGCTAGATATTGCAAAAGAGAAACGAATTTTCGACAGAGTTTTTGAAGTGGAAGAAAAGCAGGGGAAAGACGCACTTTTTAAAGCGATGACTACCTTTGCTAAACCTGATATCTTCTTGAGGAAAATTAAAGAACAATTGGGTGATCATAATGTTGTGCTTATAACGGGTGTAGGGAAGGTTTATCCATTTGTTCGCTCACACAATATTCTAAATAATCTTCAAGAAGTGATCGATAAAATACCTGTCATTATGTTTTTTCCAGGAAGATATGATGGTCAATCACTTCAATTATTTAACAAGTTTATGGATGATAACTATTACCGAGCATTTCCGTTAGTCGATTAGAGAAAAGGGGGATATAGATGATTATTAAAGAAATGTTTGAGAAGAATATTGAGCGGGATATCAGAGGTGTTATTAAAGTTGCTCAGACAGACGAGGACAATATTTATCAAGAACTTGATGAATATGTTGTCACAAGGGAGTTAAACAAACATTTATCGAAGTTTTATGAGAATTATCAAAAGGGTATTGATGGAGCTACAGATAAAATGGGAGTATGGATTAGTGGCTTCTTCGGTTCAGGTAAATCCCATTTTCTAAAAATCCTTGCCTATTTGCTTGAAAATAAAAAAGTAAAAGACAAAAGAGCGATAGAATTTTTCAAAGATAAATTACAAGATCCTTTAATCTTGGCAAACATGAATCGTACCGCTGACATTCAGACTGAGGTAATTCTATTCAACATAGATTCTAAAGCTTCATTAGATAGTAAATCGAAAGAAGATTCAATTCTACGTGTCTTTATGAAGGTTTTCTATGAACACAGAGGTTACTTCGGTGATATTCCTGGTGTTGCTGAAATGGAAAAATTTCTTGACCAAAAGGGCGTTTACAATGCCTTTAAAGATGAATTTAAGGCTCTTTCTGGCGAAGAATGGGTAGACCGCCGTAACACGTTCTATTTTGACGCGGACTACGTTATTGCAGCCTTAACCAAAGTAACGGATATGTCTGAAGAATCAGCCCGGAATTGGTTTGAAAATGGTGTGAATAACTTTGAAATTAGTATTGAAAAATTTGCAAAAGATGTGAAGGAATACATAAATCAAAAGGGGAAAAACTTTCATCTAGTCTTTTTGGTCGATGAAATTGGTCAGTTTATTGGTGATAGTCGTAACCTTATGCTCAATCTTCAAACGCTTGCCGAGGATTTAGGAACACATGCAAAAGGTAAAGTATGGATTATGGTTACTTCTCAAGAAAGTATTGATAGCATCGTCAAAGTAAAAGGCGATGACTTCTCTCGTATTCAAGGTCGCTTTGATACAAGACTATCGCTTTCATCTATATCTGTTGATGAAGTAATCAAGAAACGTATCCTACTAAAGAAAGACTTTGCTAACGATAAACTCAAGGTACTATATCCTGAGAAAAGTGCGATCTTAAAGAACTTAATTAGCTTCAAAGAAAGTACGGCTGAGTTAAGAGGTTATGATAATGGGCAAGAGTTTGCAGATGTCTACCCTTTTATCCCATATCAGTTTAAACTTTTACAAAACGTATTTGAACAGGTAAGAAAACATGGTTCTTCTGGTAAGCATCTATCAGAAGGTGAACGTTCCATGTTATCTGCGTTTAAAGAAGCAGGCTTACGCTATAAAGATGCAGAAGAAGGAGCAGTAATCCCGTTCTATTCTTTCTACGATACGATTAAAGAATTCCTTAATCCATCTATTTCAAGGGTTATTGAGGGGGCATACGAAAACCCTGTCCTTAAAGATGATGAGTTTAACATGGACTTGCTTAAAGTTTTGTTCATGATTAAATACATTAAAGAACTGCCAACGAATATTGATAATATTGCTACGTTGATGGTAACAAATATTGAGGAAGATAAATTAGAGCTGAAAGAAAAAATTAAAGTAGCATTAAGAAAGCTTATTTCTCAAACCCTTGTTCAAAAAAATGGAGAATACTATATTTTCCTTACCGATGATGAACAGGACATCAACCGAGAAATAAAAACGATCAATGTGGATGAAGACTTAATCAAAAGGGAGCTTGCGAACTATATTTTCCAAGATCTCTATGACGAAAAGAAATACCGTTATTCTTCTGAATATTCATTTTCCTATAATCAAAAAATGGATGAAAAAAATAGTGGAAATCAAACATCAAGTATAGGAATTAACATTCTTTCACCACTATCCGATCACTATGGCAAATCGGAGCAGGAACTCATGATGATGTCGTCAGGTAATGGTGAGTTGATAATTAGGCTTGGTGGTAATGAATCCTATGTGGAAGAGATGGAAGAAGTTCTTAAGATTGAGGAGTACCGTAAGAAAAAGAATATTACGCAGCTTCCTGAAAGCATGCAAAACATCTTGAATAACAAGCAAGCAGAAGTTCGTGAAAGAAGACGAAGAGTTCGTGATTTGTTAGAGGATGCTATAAAAAGTGGTAAGTTCTTTATCAATGGAGACAATGCCAATGTTAAAGGCTCGACTGTAAAAGAAAAGATTAACACTGCATTGCATTCCTTAGTTGATAATGTATATACAAAGTTGGGCTATGTTAAAGACTTCTTAGATAGCGAGAGGGAGCTACTTACTGTTTTAAGTGTAAAAGACGAGCAGATGACCTTTAGTACAGAAATGAAACAAATTCCCAATGAATTAGCTATAAAAGAGATATCAGACTTTATTAGCCTCCAAGATTCGATTCAAAAGCAAGTCCGAGTCAAAGTCATCTTAGACCGCTATAATGATAAGCCGTATGGGTGGAGACATCTTGATATTCAACGGTTAATTGCAGAACTATTAAAGGAACAAAAAATACGCATCCGTTACAATTCAGAATATTTAGAGCCAGAGGATAATGTGAACAAAATTATTACGGTATTAACAAAGACTTCAGAAGCGGATAAGGGTATTATTCTTAAACGTGTTAGAGTGGATGAAGCCTTAATTAATACAGCAAAAAAGATTTGTAAAGAGGTATTTAATAAAACGGACTTGCCAGATGATGAAGATGGTTTAGTTAAAGATATAAGGTCTCTTATTGCACAGCAAATTGTTGAAATTAATGCGTTAAAAGCACGCTATGAGGGCAGAAAATATCCTGGTATGAGTTTGCTCGATAAGGGTTTAGAATATTTTGAGCATTTTCATAAAGGGTTAGACAATGCTTCGTTTTTTGCGAAATTGAAAGAGTTACAAAAGGATCTTAGTTATTGGGAAGAGGACATGGTTTATGTTAAGAGCTTCTTCGATACAAATCAAAAGGGTATCTTTGATAACGGTCTTTCAGCAATTACCAAGTATGAAGAAAATAAAGCATATCTCATGGGTGAAGCGGCTGATAAATTTGCAAATGAGTTAAACGATATCTTAAATAATCCAGTCCCTTACGGAAAAATAAAGCATATTCCTGAAATTGTTAATAAAATTAACGAACAAATTAAAAATGTGCTTAATGAGAAAAAAGCCAATGCTAAAGAAAAAAACAAAGTTGACTACGATTACCTTGCTTTGTTAGCAAAGCAGTATGGAGTATCTAATGAAACGAAGGAACGAATCGATAATTACTACAATGAATTATTGAAAAATGTTGAGAGTTTCAGAGATATTTTCAAAGTGGATGCAACGATTTCTCAAAGTGGAAGTTTTAAGGAAACATATGAACGAACCATTAACCAAGAGATTCAAGAATGGCAAAGAAAGAAAGCAGCAACAGCTGGAGAAGTTGGAGAAGGTATAGGAACAAAAGATACAAACGGTGGTAGAGCAGTAGCTACAATTCAAAAGCAACAGGTAAAGGTCTCAGAACTTCTAGTTGTTAGAACATTAAATTCTGAGGAAGATGTTGACCAATACATTAATACCCTTTCCAATAAGTTAAAGCAAATCATTAAATCAAATAAACACATCGAGTTTATTGAATAAGCGGGAGATGTTGTAATGAATAAATCAGCACTGAAAACCTTTGCGGCAAGTGCAAGAAAAGAGCTTTTAAAAAAGGTTGAAGCAAAGGCTATGAAGATTGGAATTACGGAAGACAACATAAAAAAAGCAGATATTGAAAGCTCAGATGCCATCTTTATTGATGGTAAACAGCTTTCAAAAGAAGAAAAGGTTCAAAGAGATAAATTAATTATTCGTATCAACCAAATTGGGATTAAACAAGTGATGGAAGAAGTCGCTTATACGTGGTTTAACCGTTTTACAGCGTTACGTTACATGGAAGTCAATGAATATCTACCAACAAATGTTCGAGTTCTATCTTCTACTAATGCTGATAGTGCCGAGCCAGATATGATAAATGAGGCTCTATCACTCGATTTAGAGATAGATAAAGAATATGTTTATGATTTGAAATTAAACAACAAGACAGAAGAGTTATTCAAGTACTTAATTATTAAACATTGTAACGACTTGAATCGATATCTTCCATTTATGTTTGAAACGATTGATGATTATACAGAAATTCTTTTTCCAGAAGGGTTATTAGCGAAAGACTCCTTTATTCGTCAAATGACCGATACAGATTTTATTAAGGAGGATAATTGGCAGAGGGTTGAAGTCATAGGTTGGTTATATCAATACTATATTGCGGAAGAAAAAGACCGAGTAATTCAAGCAAAAAAGAAATACAAAACCGAAGAAATACCTTTTGCGACTCAGCTCTTCACACCTGACTGGATAGTTCGTTATATGGTGCAAAACTCGTTAGGTCGCTACTGGGTAGAGGTCCATCCTGAACACCGAGATCTGTTAGGCAATTGGGAATTTTATCTCGAAAATCCTAATCCAGAAGCCGATTTTGAGGAAAAACTGGCTCCTTACATCAATAAAGAGCTTAAAGTTGAGGAGATCAAGTGTTTTGATCCTGCGATGGGTAGCGGACATATCCTTGTCTACATGTTTGATGTTTTATATGAAATTTACAGTAAGTGTGGATACATGGAGAGAGAAATCCCAAGGTTAATCATTGAAAACAACCTATATGGCTTGGATATAGATGATAGAGCTTATCAGCTTGCTTGTTTTTCAGTTGTAATGAAAGCATTAGATTACAACAGCCGATTTTTTCGGAGTATTGAGAGGGAAGGCTTAACGCTGAATTTAGCCTCAATTCATGAAACTAACACTATAAATGATGAAGAAATTGCTTACATTGCAGGGGATGATAGTGCAGTAATTTATAAAGAAACCAAAGAGTTTGTTGATCAGTATAAAAACGCTAAGACGATTGGATCGCTAATAAAAGTTGGCAAATTTGATAAGGATTTTTTTAATAATAGATTATCATTTATACAGGACAACCCTGCAAAAGATTTATTTGAAGAAGAAATTAGGAAAAAAACCTTAGAATTGTTGCCAAAATTAATAAAACAAACTGAAATACTGTCCAAGCAATATTCAATCTTGGTCACTAATCCACCGTACATAGGAAATAAATACTTAAATCCTATCTTAGTTGAGTTTTTAAATCAGCACTATGCAAATGTCAAATCAGACTTATTCTCAGCTTTTATGCAATATAGTTTTTCAGTTGTTGAAAAAAGCGGTCAGATAGGATTTATGACACCATTTGTTTGGATGTTTATTTCTGCCTATGAGCAATTAAGGAAAAAGTTAATAACCGAGAAAAGTCTCAGTAGTTTAATCCAATTGGAATATTCGGCATTTGAGGAAGCAACAGTACCAATATGTACATTTACATTAAGAAATTATTCATTAGATTTTTTTGGAACATACGTTAGATTATCGGACTTTAAAGGTGCCGAAAATCAACCAAAAAAGGTTATAGAGGCCACAAAAAGTAGTGTGGATTTCATATATAATGTTAAATCAAGTGAATTTACTAATATTCCTGGATATCCTATAGCATATTGGGTGAGTAAGGGTATGATTAGTTCGTATTCCAAAGGAATGCCTTTGGGGGAAGTTGCTTCTCCAAAAACAGGGATGACTACTGCTGATAATAACCGTTTTTTAAGATTATGGTATGAAGTATCAAACCAAAAGATTGGTTTTAGATGTAAAGACCACAACGATGCTATATTAAGTAAGAAAAAGTGGTTCCCTTACAGTAAAGGTGGGGGCTATAGAAAATGGAAAGGTTTTGATGAATACTTAGTTAATTGGGAAAACAATGGATATGAAATAAAAAATAATAAAGATAGTAAGGGCAAAAGGTTAGCGTCTGTTAGGAGTGAAGATAAATATTTTAAGCCATGTATAACTTGGTCTGCTGTTACTTCATATAAATTTTCATCAAGGATTGTAGATAATGGAAGATTATTTGACTCAGGGGGATCGTCAATTTTCCCTAAGAAGGATTTATACTACATTCAAGGGTTACTAAATAGTAAAATTACCGAAACTCATTTAGCTATGTGTAATCCTACACTAAACTTCCAACCAAGGGATATCTCTAATATTCCATTAATCTATCCAGTAGACGAAAGTATTAAGATAAAGATTGAAGAATTGGTAAAGGAATGTTGTATGGTTTCAAAAGGAGATTGGGATTCCTTTGAAATCTCTTGGGATTTTCAGAAACATCCATTATTAAATTTTATTATTCGTGAAGGTTTAATAATAGATTCATTTAATATGTGGAGTAAGTTTTCAGAAGAAAGATTTAACAAGTTAAAGTCGAACGAAGAAGAAATAAATAGTAAATTACTTGATATTTATGATCTTCATAAAGACATGAATCCATGTGTGGAAGATAGAGATATAATAGTAAGAAAAGGAAATATAGATCAAGATATAAAATCACTTATTTCATATGGAGTCGGTTGCATATTTGGTCGTTATTCATTGGATGAAGATGGTCTTATATACGCTGGAGGAAAGTTTGATTATAATAGGTACCAATCCTTTAAAGCTGATATGGATAATATACTTCCAATATTACCAGGAGCTTATTTTGAAGATGATATTGTTTCAAAGTTTATAGACTTTGTAGAGGTAACTTTTGGTGCAGAAACTTTAACAGTAAACCTTGAATTTATTGCCGAGATTCTCGGTAAGAAAAAAGGAGAAACTGCAAAAGAAACAATTAGGCGTTATTTCTTAAATGATTTCTTCAAGGATCATGTTCAAACATATAAAAAGCGACCGATTTATTGGTTATTTTCTTCTGGTAAGCAGAAAGCATTTAACTGTTTAATCTATATGCACCGTTATGATAAGACTACACTATCAAGAATTCGTACTGATTACTTACATGAATACCAAATTCGTTTGGATGGTGAAAGAAAGTCGCTTGTAAATATTATTGAGGGTGACTCAACTACTAAAGAAATTAGTAACTCCAAGAAAGAATTGAAGGAATTAGACAAGAAAATAGAAGAGTTGAAAGAATATGATGAATTGTTACATCATATGGCCGATATGCAAATTGAATTAGACTTAGATGATGGTGTAGTTGTGAATTATGAGAAGTTTAAAGGTTTAGTTGCAAAAATATAATTAATTAGGTGGTTAAATGAATAAATCAGCACTAAAAACCTTTGCGACAAATGCAAGAAAAGACCTAATGAAAAAAGTTGCAGCAAAGGCTATGAAAATTGGAATTACGGAAGATAACATAAAAAAAGCAGGTATTGAAAGCTCAGATGCATTCTTTATTGATGGCAAACAGCTTTCCAAAAAAGATAAAATCCAAAGAGATAACTTAATTTCACGTATCAATCAACTTGGATTTAAACAAGTGATGGAAGAAGTTGCTTATACGTGGTTTAATCGTTTCACAGCGTTACGGTACATGGAAGTCAACGAGTATCTACCAACTGATGTTCGTGTTCTATCTTCTACGAATGCAGATAGTGCCGAGCCAGATATGATAAAAGAGGCTTTATCTCTCGATTTAGAGATAGATAAAGAGTATGTGTACGATTTGAAATTAAGCAACAATACAGAAGAATTATTCAAGTACCTTATTATTAAACATTGTAACGACTTGAATCGATATCTTCCTTTCATATTTGAAACAATTGACGATTATACAGAAATTCTCTTTCCAGAAGGATTATTAGCAAAAGACTCTTTTATTCGACAAATGACCAATACAGAGTTAATACCAGAGGTTAATTGGCAAAAGGTTGAAGTTATTGGTTGGCTGTATCAATATTATATTGCAGAAGAGAAGGATAGAGTTTTCAAAGAAAAGAAAAAGTTTACAGCAGAAGAAATTCCTTTTGCAACACAACTCTTTACACCCGATTGGATTGTATGTTATATGGTGCAGAACTCATTAGGACGTTATTGGGTGGAATCACATCCAGAACACCGAGACCTATTAAGCAAGTGGGAATTCTATATCGAAAACCATGATCCAGAACCTTTTCTTGAGGAAAAACTAGCTCCTTACCTAAATAAAGAGTTAATAGTAGAAGATATTAAATGTTTCGATCCTGCAATGGGTAGTGGGCATATCCTTGTCTATATGTTCGATGTGCTTTATGAAATATACAGCAAGTGTGGGTATATGGAGAGAGAAATCCCAAGGTTAATCATTGAAAATAATCTCTATGGATTGGATATAGATAATCGGGCATATCAACTTGCATGTTTTTCAGTTGTTATGAGGGCTACTGAATATAATAGTCGTTTCATTAGGAATATTGAAAGGGAGGGTTTAAGACTTAATTTAGCATCAATTCAAGAAACTAATCATTTGGATAATGATGATATCTCTTATATTTCAGGGGTAAATAGTGGAACGGATTGTGAAAATATTAAAAAGTTCATAAGACAGTTTAATGATGCAAAAACAATAGGATCTTTAATAAAGGTTGAGGATTATGACAGAGATTTTTTGGAGAAGAGATTAAGTTTTATTCAAAATAATCCGGCCAAAGACCTTTTTGAAGAGGAAATTAGAAAGAAAGTATTAGAAATATTACCCCAGTTATTGAAACAAGCTGAAATCATGAATCTACAATATGATATTTTAGTAACAAATCCACCTTATATGGGGCAAGGAAATATGGATATTGTATTATCAAACTTTTTAAAGAAACAGTATCCAGATTCAAAAGCAGACTTATTTGCTTCTTTTATGGAAATAGATCATTATATCAAACAACACGGATTTTATGCAAGTATTAATCAACATTCTTGGATGTTCTTATCAAGTTTTGAAAAATTAAGAGAAAAACTTATTCGGAATAAATCTATTTCTACCATGTTACATTTAGGTCCAAGAGCATTTGAAGAAATTGGTGGAGAGGTCGTTCAATCCACAGCATTTGTACTGCGAAACAATTATTTTCCATGCAAAAAAGGAATTTATATTCGTTTAATTGATGAGAGAACGGCAAAAGAAAAGAAAGAGAAGGCCATAGAGGCTGTTCAAAATCAAACTATTTCTTATCGTTATTCATTTGATCAAGACAACTTTGGCAAAATTCCAGGAATCCCAATAGCATACTGGGCTTCCTCTCAAATACATAATTCTTTCGAAAATGCTCCAATTCTTGAAAAAATTGCATGCCCGAGAGTTGGTCTACAAACGGGAGATAATAAACAGTTTCTAAGAATATGGTTCGAAGTTAATAAAAATAAATTTTGCTATGAATATAATGAAGATATGCTGCATATTGGAAAAAGTAAAAAGTGGTTCCCCTATAATAAAGGTGGAAGTTTTCGAAGATGGTATGGTAATAATGAATATATTGTTGACTGGGAGAAAGATGGTTTTAATATTAAGAAGGATAAACAAGATAGATTGGAAAAGGGCCTTATTGAAAAGAAAAACAGTAAGTGTTGGAATAGCGAATATTATTTTAGAGAAGGTATGACATGGTCTTCCTTGACTTCAGGAAATATATCCTTTAGACATACAAATAAAGGATTCATTTTCGATACTAAAGGGCCGATGGTTTTTCTTGACGATTCAGAAGATTATTTCACCTTACTAGGCTTATTAAATACAAAGGTAATTCAAAGTTTTTTAAGACTAATTTCTCCTACGCTTGATTATAATCCAGGATCAATCAGTAAACTACCTATATATTTAGTAAATGATAATCTGGTAAAAGAAAAAGTCATTGAAAATATTGCAATCTCAAAAGGAGATTGGGATTCATTTGAAGTTTCATGGGACTTTTTAAGTCACCCTATATTAAAGCACCAAAAAGGTTCTCGAAAAATAGAAATAGCATTTGAAAATTGGATGCATTATACTGAAAACCAATTCAATCAACTCAAACAGAATGAAGAAGAAATAAACCGTATTTTTATAGAAATTTATGGGTTACAAGATGAATTAACACCAAATGTGGAAGACAAATACGTAACCGTACGCAAAGCTAATCTGGAGAGGGATATTAAAAGTTTTATATCTTTTGCCCTAGGCTGTTCATTTGGTCGTTATTCATTGGATGAAGAGGGTCTTATTCATGGAGGCGGCGAGTTTTACCCCTCCCGCTATAAAACATTCCTAGCTGAACAAGACAATATCCTTCCAATCTTAGCAGGAGCTTATTTTGAGGATGACATTGTTTCAACCTTCATCGAGTTTGTGCAATTAACATTTGGCGAAGAAACCTTAGCAGAAAACCTTGAATTTATTGCAGACATACTTGAAAAGAAAAAAGGTGAAACTGCCAAAGAAACTATTAGACGTTACTTCTTAAATGATTTCTTCAAGGATCATGTTCAAACGTATAAAAAGCGACCGATTTATTGGTTATTTTCTTCTGGTAAACAGAAAGCATTTAACTGCTTAATCTACATGCACCGTTATGATAAGACTACATTATCTAGAATTCGTACCGATTACTTGCATGAATATCAGATTCGCTTGGATGGAGAGAGAAAGTCGCTTGTTAATATTACTGAGAGTGACTCAACAACTAAGGAAATTAGTAACGCCAAGAAAGAGTTAAAGGTATTAGACAAGAAAATAGAAGAGCTAAAAGAGTACGATGAATTATTGCATCATATGGCTGATATGCAAATTGAAATAGATTTAGATGAAGGTGTAGTAGTCAATTATGAGAAATTTAAAGGACTTTTAGCCAAAATTTAAGGTAGTCATGAGGATATACCAGTGATGACTGGTATATCTTTGTTTTATGGAGTTTATTGTAAAGGGGTGACTGGGATTGAACATTGATCAAATCATAACGACACTAACTTATTCTTTTAATGAGCCACTTAATGATGGTGAACTTAGAAAAATTATTTTCTGGGTTGATAAGGATAAAGAGTTTGTGGAGGAAATCAATAACCTATATATTAACAATGTAAAAATTCATCATTTGACAGAGCAAAATAATTTCTATTCAAAATATTTACTTGAAGAAGAAGAGCCGACTTCTCATTATCTGGTTTATACAAATGATGATATAAATGTAGAGGAAAACTGGCTTATTGATACGGTTTACTATTCAAAAACATTCTATGCAGATAAGATTTCCTTGTTATTAGACGACTTAGGGATTGATTCATCATTAAGAGCAGTTGTGAAAAAATATGAGAAGTTTTTCAACAAAAAGCACTCACAAAAGTTTAAGTCCTATGGGGTTCAATCCTATACAGAAGAGGCAATTGAAATCGGGATTATGAGTGTTTTATGTAACATGAAAACGCCTGATTTTGAGGAGTTACTCAAGACCATTTTGAAAGAAAGTCTTGCAGAGCAAGCCAACAAATACATTGGATTAATGGAGAAGTATTTTGACGTTAATGTGTTCTGGAAATACGTTTCTAATATTTATGGTTATGATAGAGAAGATAAGTCATTGAAGACTTTGTTTATGCACCTAGCGGTTACTACGTTGAGTCATACCATAGAAGAAAAATATCTTTCGAATATAATGAGTTTTGTAGCCGAAAGGAACAAATCTAATGCTTTGGTATTTATTGACCATTGGATGCACCACAAGACTGATTATGTCATCTACAATGAGTTAGCAGATATGATAGAACAAGAAATTAAATTGACTGATATCGTTAATCAATTGTCAATTGAATCATTTATGGCTGCGGATACGTTTCCATATTTTGATAAGGCGATTATTATTTATATCGCCAATGCTCTTGAGGCATATCATGAAGATTATGAAGAGTATATAAAGCTAATCAATTTAAGAAGAGTAAAGCATTTTTATGAGAAGTATCAATTCATCTATGAGGCTTTATTTTATACAGTAAAAATGTATGAGTTCTATAAAAAGCACAGTTCAGGAATTCCGAAAGTTTCAGCCGTAGATATGTGGAACAGTTATGTAAATGAATATCATGCTATGGATACATATTACCGTAAGTTTTACGTTGCTTTTGATAACGAGCCTAACAGTGAAATACTTAAAAAGTTAAAAGCAATGGTTGAAAATCTATATACAAATTGGTACATGGGGGATTTAAGTTCGCATTGGTCTCATTCAGTTGAATCCGATATCAAAGATAAGTGGACACTTCCTGGAATTACTAATCAGCAGGATTTTTATAGACGATATGTTGCTCCGAAGGTTCATAAGGGAGAAAGGATATTTGTTATTATTTCTGATGCCCTTCGTTATGAGGTTGGAGTAGAACTTGCAGATAAGCTAAATGCTGAAACAATGGGTGCTTGTGAAATCGAACCTATCCTTAGCGTAGTTCCCTCTATTACGAAACTTGGTATGGCTTCATTACTTCCACATAGAGAAATAGTAATGGATGAAAATGCGAGAGTTTTAGTTGACGGAAAGTCTTCCAGTGGAATCGAAAATCGCAAGGATATTATTGAATCTACTGTTTCGGTTAGTGTGGCTGTCCATGCCCAAGAAATGTTAGCAATGAACAAAGCAGGTAGGAGAGAGTATTTTAAAGGTAAAAAGTTGATTTACATTTATCATGACACGATTGATGCAATGGGAGATAAAGCCTCCACGGAAATCTATACATTTAGTGCAGTTGAAAGAGCCATTGATGAAATATCTACTCTAGTTAAAATTATTCGAGACGATTTATCTGGCACTAATATTCTTATTACTGCGGATCATGGCTTTGTTTATCAACGAGAAGCATTGGTAGAAAGTGATAAGATTGAAAAAGAGGATATTCATGCGATTGAATTGAAAAGAAGGTATATGCTTTCTCAAGAAAAGAGAGTGATGGATGGCATTCTTACTATTAATATGAACTCCATTATTAAGAATGAACATCAACTGACAGTATATGTACCGAAAGCTACAATCCGTTTTAAAATACAAGGATCTGGTGTGAACTTTGTCCATGGAGGTGCAAGCCTTCAAGAAGTAGTCGTACCTCTAATCCAATTCAAAAATGTTCGAAGAGGACAAGCAAACAGTCGTGAAATTGTGAAGGTGGACATTAAGCTAACGAACACAATTCGAAAGATAACCAACAGTTTGTTCCATTTATCTTTTTTCCAGACAGAAAAGGTGGAGGAAAAGCTTGTACCAAGGACAGTCATGATTTATATGGCAGATGATGATGGATCAGTCATTTCCAATGAAGAGACCATAATCGGTGATCGAACATCGAATAATCCAGAAGAACGGACATTTAAGCTCCGGTTTGCCTTAAAAACCATTACTTATGATAAAAACAAACATTATTACTTAACAATGAAAGATTTGGAGACAGGAGTTATCCTAGAGAAAATACCGTTTAATATTAATTTAGGTATAGTTAGTGAATTCGATTTCTAAGATAAGTGAGGGAGAATTTTGGAGAACGTAAATGAAGTGAATGCACTTGAATTAGATAAGAAATTAAATTCCATATTCGCAGGGCGTGTAGTTAGAAAAGATCTTACAAAACTCATCAAAGAAGGAGCAAATGTACCTATTTATGTCCTTGAATATCTGTTAGGAATGTATGCTGCCACTGATGATGAAGAAAGTATAAAAGAAGGTGTAGTGAGGGTAAAGAAAATTCTCTCTGAAAATTTTGTTAGACCTGATGAAGCCGAGAAAATCAAAAGTAAGATACGTGAGATTGGGCAGTATTCTATTATCGATAAAGTATCTGTTCGACTTAACCCGAAGAAGGACACTTATGAAGCAGAATTCTCAAACTTAGGATTAAAAGATGTTCCAATCTCATCAAATTATGTAAAGGAATTTGATAAGCTGTTAGCTGGTGGGATTTGGTGTATGCTGAAAATGGATTACTACTACGATGAAGAGCAAAAGAATATGAGTCCATTTAGCATTAGCAACCTAAAACCAATACAAATGCCAAATATGGATATAAATGAAATAATAGAAGGACGTAAGCAGTTTACAAAAAATGATTGGATAGACATTTTAATTCGTTCAACAGGTATGGAACCAACGCAGCTCAGTGAACGGGTAAAATGGCATTTATTATTGCGTCTAGTTCCGCTTGTGGAAAATAACTACAATATGTGCGAACTTGGACCTCGTGGTACAGGTAAATCACATGTATATAAGGAAATTTCTCCTAATTCAATCCTTGTATCCGGTGGACAATCAACTGTGGCTAACCTATTTTACAATATGTCATCTAGACAGGTGGGACTAGTTGGAATGTGGGATACAGTAGCATTTGATGAAGTTGCTGGGATTAAGTTTAAAGATAAAGATGGTATCCAAATTATGAAAGACTATATGGCTTCTGGTTCTTTTGCTAGAGGAAAAGAAGAAAAGGCTGCTTCAGCATCAATGGTGTTTGTCGGAAACATAAATCAAAGTGTAGATTCATTAATAAAAACATCCCATCTATTTGCTCCATTTCCCGAGGGAATGAATAATGATTCTGCTTTCTTTGATCGTATGCATTACTATATGCCTGGTTGGGAAATCCCCAAAATGCGTCCGGACTTCTTTACAGACCGTTATGGTTTTATAGTTGATTATCTAGCTGAATATTTCAGAGAAATGCGGAAGCGTTCTTTTGGGGATTCAATTGATCAATTCTATAAGCTTGGAAATAATTTGAATCAACGTGATGTTATTGCCGTTAGAAAAACAGTATCAGGTTTTATGAAGTTGCTTTACCCGCATGGAGAATTTACAAAAGAAGATGTTGAAGAAGTGCTTCAGTATGCCTTAGAAGGCCGTAGACGAGTAAAAGAACAGTTAAAGAAAATTGGTGGCATGGAATTTTATGATGTCATGTTCTCCTATATAGACAAAGAAACACTACAAGAAGAATATGTATCTGTTCCTGAGCAGGGGGGAGGAAAATTGATACCCGAAGGAATGGGAAAACCAGGCCACGTTTACACGGTTGGTGTAGGTGAATCTGGAATGATCGGAGTCTTTAAACTGGAAAACCAAATTGTTTCTGGATCAGGTAAATTTGAAAAATCGGGTGTTGGATCTAACAGAGCAGTAAAGGAAAGTTTGGATACATCATACCGGTACTTTACAGCCAACAGTAAAAGCATCAGTGGGACGATATCCATAAAAACAAAAGATTACCTTATGCATATCGCTGATTTGCAGGGAATAGGACTCACACCGCAATTAGCTGTAGCCGAATTAATCGGATTATGTTCTGGAGGATTAGAGAAGCCTGTCCAGGAAAGTACCGTTGTTTTAGGGAACATGACAGTTGGGGGAACGATTGAAAAGGTAGAAGAACTGGCAAACGTTTTACAGGTTTGTGTTGATGCGGGAGCTAAAAAGGTTTTAATTCCTGCATCGTCAGTAGTAGACTTCCAAACTGTTCCATCGGATTTGCTAATTAAAGTTCAACCAATTTTCTATTCAGATCCGATTGATGCTGTGTTTAAGGCATTAGGAGTTGGTTAAAATCAAAACAAAAATATTAGAAATGAAAAGGGATATATTTGCTGATTCATTTAGACTACCTTTTTAAATTTAGGTTTATTTTATCAAGAATTTAAAACACAAAAATGGCAAGGAGGTTTGAAACCCTTGCCGTATTTATTTTTATTTTGGGCAAACAAATCTTGTGGATTTATTTCAAGTTCATATTGAAAAAATAAAAGGTTACTAATGCTACCAAATCAAATTGGTGGCTTTTTCAATAAAAATAGATGAAAAAACATGAATATGTGTATGATGAGCACTACGATTGTTATATTTGTTGCAAGGACAAATACTGAAATATGCAACAGCGACGAAGGAAGGATATCGTTAATACTTCTCTAATCCGATTCAGTGTAATACTTGCCCATTACTTTAAGAGTGTGTACGCAGAGTAAGGAAAATAAAAAACTCATTCAGGGACATGTATGGGAAAACTACTTAGTAGAGGCCGACCATCTTATCATACACAAGAGAATAAAAGCATATACGCAGAACGTAAAGAAACGATTGAACGTGTTTTGCAGATAATAAGGAAAAGCAAAGTATGCGTTGGACACCCCTTAGAGGTCTAAAAAAATTGTCCATGCAAGCGATGCTTACTTTTGCTGTCAAGAATTTGAAGAAGATGAGATAGCCAGCCTAGACATGGAAAAGTCCAAAAATGGTATAAAATGGACTTCAGGAGAGGTCCGATTAAGATATTAAATGCATTTTGTCTACACTCTGAAGAAAAATCCTAAAGTTAGGATTTTTCTTTTCTTAAAGGGTAATAAATTTTATTTTGGTAGTATATTCATACTTTCAATATGATTTTTTGCTTCCTCATCACCAAGTTTATGCAAAATCCCATACACTTGCTGAATCGCACTGTCATATGCATCGTTTTCACGGTCATAATGATACTCAATATAAGGAACATGGGCTCTAAAAAAGTTTTTCCACTCGGTTGAATAATTTTGATCAAAAAGCTCGCGAAGCTGGGTTATTTCTTCATCCTCTGCATCAATTTTATAGCTCCAGGTTGAACTTGTGGCACTTTGAGAAATTTCACCGCTTCCTACATCTATATAATAGGTTTTCTTTTGCTGATCCATTATGTCATCCCCTTTTACTCTTTAGTAATTTACAAATAGAAAAAATTTATTCTTTGCCAAATTTCGATTCATTTTTTAGAAATGAATACGTTATATTAAAAATACAATCAAACAAACAATTTTTCTGTCTATTAACAAACGGTAAAGTTAGAATTATTTTATCTTTATAAGGGAAAAGAATAACTAGGAGGTGTACTAAATTGGTCGATGAGTTGTACGAAATGTACCGAAACAATCTAACTGGTGATGAAGAGGATATCGACATGCATACACCTACAATTAGTTATACTTATTGTAGGTTTTTCTTTAATTATTAAATTATCAGGTATGCGTTCGTTCTTTGGATAGGATTGGGGAATGGTAGACAATCGAATAAGTCTGTTACTTCGCACAACATAATCGTTTATGAAGAGGTTGGACATGTTAGTTTCATTAAAGGGTGCATTTATGTAACGTGCAAAGAAATTTTGAGATCTAAAACTTTGAGGCTTTTTCAAATTCAATAAAATAGCAGCATTTCTCTGTGGGGTATACATCATTTATGTGATAAATCAACTTTTTATGGACATATTTAGTTTTGTTAAAAAATACCCACTACTAAATAAAACTGATAATTTTTCCGAATTTTGATATTAATTAAAAAATATTTTTTAATAATAAAATCTGCAAATCCCATAAGAAAGATTTTCAGTCCAACTTTCTCAACAAGTAGAATTTTTCTTCTAGTTTTTTCTATTCTCAGGTTTTGAAAAGAGCACAGCATATTCAACATAAACAGACTCTACATGGCGGTCTTTTAAGATGAAATCACAACCTCTTAATTCTTGTACAATAAATTGTTATGATAGGGATAGTAAAAGTTTTTCTTTTTACGAGGTAAGCCATTAATATAAAAGATGACATCAAGAAAAGCTTTCTCTCTTCTGTCACATATATTTTTCCATCTGTATTAATTTACGTATCCTAGGTGGACAGATGCGAACGGTGGTCGCACATGCATGACTAATTGCGGATAATGGTGTCTCAACTTCAGGGAATTAATTATCATTACGGCAAAGGCTGGACAATCGACCGAATCTGGAGCCGAAACTGGTGGAAGAACTCTTCGGCTGAGATCGAGAGAATTGATCAGAAAGTGAAGGGACTTTTAAAGAGTGACGTGGTCCGAGAGAGGGTTATTAAAAAATTTTATGAAAAGTTCTGTTCCTTTTTAAGAACTTGCACTTTTTCACATTATCGACTAAGTAAATAGGTAATCTGAAATGAAATGTGATAGTTCATAATTATTACATTCTACAACATTCATAATACTTGGTAAAATAGAGTTAGCAAGAACGATTAAGAAATGCAATGCCATCAACCTTACAATAAACAAACTTTACGGTGGAAATCAATCTAATAACTTCTTAAAAAGACTTGGATTTGACATTGTAGTCAAAGAAGAAAAGTAGGTAATTGGACTCAGTCATATGAGGAATAATAGGAAATAAAATTTTAATAAGATTTGAAGATTTAAACGTTACCATGCAGTACACGATTTTTGACCGAACTGTTTTAACACTTTTTCAGAACAAATAGCAGTTTTTTGAATTAATTTTGCTAATGGAAAGAAACTAGAAACTAATTAAATATGCATTATTGGAAAACGAGTGAGGTCTTACCATGTACAAAATACAAGCGAATAAAGCTGTAAAAGTGGATGAAGTTACTTTTTCTGAGTTACAAATGTTAGAAAGCGATATAGAAGAATTACTAAGGTCCAATATTGATATGGTTTGTGATGAAGAGGAATCCATGCTGATAGTTGGTAGACAAGTTAGGAATGCCCAGCATGGGCGAAGTGACCTTACAGCAGTGGACAACAATGGAAATATTGTCTTAATTGAGATCAAAAGAGATCGGAAAGATATTGAATCACGCAAAGAAGCGTTTGAATTTCAAGCAATCCGGTATGCTGCAAGTTATGCGAAAATTGTAGACTCGGAAGATTTGGTAAGTAAAATTTATGCTCCATATATCGAAAAGTATAGATCAGAATTTGAACATCAATCTCTCACTAGCTCGGAACTGGGAAACAGAAAATTAAATGAGTTTTTGCAAGTAAATGGAGCAGAGAACAACTTTAACAAAAATCAAAAGGTGGTCCTTGTGGCATCCGAATTTGATGAGCAAACATTATCAGCAGTTGCTTGGTTAAATCGTAATGGTGTTAATATGAGCTGTTATAAGTTAATTCCATTTAAAATACACGATGAAGTATATATTAACGTTGAAAAGTTGTTACCGTTAGCTGATTATGAAGACTATTATGTAAATTTCTTAGAGAAATCTTCATCTTCAATTAAGAAAACAGGAAAAAAATTATCCCGTCAAAGGTTACCTAAAATTGATTCTTTGCTTGAATGGGGTGTTGTTCAAGCTGGTGATCTTATTATAGCAAAAGATCGTGATGAAGAAGCAACACTTTTAAGTAATGGAAATGTGGAAGTCAATGGTGTGGAGCAATCCATGCAAAAATGGCTTAAGGATATATACGGTTGGTCCAGTGTTCAAACCTATGTTTTTGCGATACATAAACAAACCGGGAAGTCTTTATCTAAAATCCGTGAAGAGTATATGGATAAATTAGCGGAGGAAATATAGTTCCCCATAAAGAAATGGTGCCGATCATAAGAACCGTCCATTGCTCTTACAAGGGAAGGGGAAAAATAACAGAGTGCTAGGTAAAAACCTGTATTGGGATTTACCTAGCATTCTTTTTTGTTCTATGCATCCGATATAATCCCAAAAAATTATATAGTATGTAATGCGTTTTTTTCAATCTAGAAATTCAATAACAAGCTTGTAATATAAGGTCGAGTTAGTTTTCGATTCTTTTTTTGCAGTGAATTTATATGAAAAATCTATATTTCTCTTATAGAAAATATTATGATTACGGCCACTTGAATGTACCACTAATGACATGGTTTGTTCCAAAGAATGACAAGAAATTTACCACTAATCGACAGGTTAATTACCAACCACTACTTTCTATATAATTAGTGAGCATATCTCGTGATATGACACTTTATATGGGAGGTATTTTTTTATGATCCAATATCGAAAGATTCTGGAACTTTATGATGAAGGAATTAGTTTGAGAGGTATTTCTGCAAGTACCCAGAACTCTCGTCAGAAAGTGACAGAGGTCATTCAATTGGCTGAAAAGAAAGGATTGGCGTGTCCGTTAGATGAGAAATGGACGATAAATGGATTGAAGAGTTCCTGTTTCCAGAGAAGTCATTGGAAGCTTCCGGTAGGCATCCTCTCGACTTTGAATACATTCATAAAGAGTTGGCCAAACCGAACGTTACCCTTTCACTTCTACATCATGAATACGAAGCAGAAAGCCGGGCGAATAACAAAATCCCTTACTCTTATCGAAGTTTCATCCGCCATTATAGCCATTATGCACAGAAATACAAAGCTACCTTGCGTATCCGTAGAAAGCCTGGGGAAATATTGGAGGTGGATTGGGCAGGGTCTACAGCCTTTATTATCGATAGGGATACAGGGGAAAAAGTGAAAGCATATATTTTTGTGGCGACATTACCGTGCAGTCAACTTTCCTATGCGGAAGCAACCTTATCAATGGATTTACACTCTTGGATAGGTGCCCATATTCATACGTATGAATATTTCGGTGGCGCCACCCAAATTGTTGTTTCGGATAATCTAAAGACGGGAGTGACGAAACATACTTCGAGGGAACTTGTATTGAATCCTACCTACAAGGAAATGGCCAACCATTACAATACTATTGTTATGCCGGCACGCGTACGCAGCCCTAAAGATAAACCTAGTGTCGAAGGTACTGTCGGGGGAATTTCCACATGGATCATAGCGGCATTAAGGAATACTCACTGCTTTAGTATTGAAGAGTTGAATGAGGAAGTGAGTAAGAAATTAGAGGAATTTAATCGTCGTCCTTTTACCCGAAAAGAAGGATGCCGTTTTTCTGCTTTTGAAGAAGAGGAGAAATTTGCGCTTTCCCCCCTTCCGGACATGCCATATAAGATATCCGAGTGGAGAACGGCAAAAGTACGGCCAGATTACCACATATCTGTTGAAAGCATGTTTTATTCAGTTCCATACGAATATATCAATCGACAAGTGGATGTGAAGCTTTCCGATGATATGGTAGCCATTTACTTTAATCATATGTGGTTGACTTCACATAAACGATTATATGGGAGATTCGGACAGATATCAACTGTTCGGGATCATATGCCCGACAATCACAAGCTATTCATGGATCAAACGCCTGAAGTGGCGATTGAATGGGCAGAAAGCATTGGGTCTTCAACATTGATTGTTGTGCAATACCTTTTAGATTCCTATCAATCTGAAAAACAAGCATTACAATCGATCTTTTAATTGAAGAAAATGGAGCACCGTTATACCCAATATGAAATAGAGCTGGCATGTAAAATGGTGCTCACCATGACAAAGAGACCGACGGTCAAAAGTATTCAAACTCTACTGAAAAACAATAAGAAAAAAGATGCGGAACAAGAATTAAAACAAAATACAGAAATGACCGACACCAACTATGGCTTCACCCGTGGGGCTTCTTATTATGGAGGAAAAGATAAATGTTGAATGATCAAATGTTATCCAAATTACAGGAAATGAAATTAAGCGGGATGGCCGAAGCTTATAAGGAACAATCCCAAAATAAAGAATATCAATCTATGAGTTTTGAAGATCGATTCTCACTGCTCGTTGATTTGGAGTATTCCCGCCGTAAAAGCAATAATTTGATTCGGTTGATTAAAACGCATCATTTTCAGACTCAAAAGCATGTATTGAAGATATTGAGTATTTTGAGGAAAGAAAACTGAAAAAGGATCTTATATTAAAATTGGCCAGTGGTCTTTATATCCAAAATCATCATAACATCATATTGAAAGGGCCAACGGGTTCGGGGAAGACTTATATGGCCTGTGCATTTGGTGTATCCGCATGCCGTCAACTCTATAATGTAAAGTATGTCCGATTGCCTGAATTACTAGATGAATTGTCTCTGGCTAAATTGGCTGCCGACGGCAGCTATCGTAAGTTAATCAAGAAATATACAAAAACGGATGTGCTTATTCTTGATGAATGGCTACTTACTGAGCTATCAAAAGAAGAAGCGAATATCTTATTGGAGATTACTGAAGCACGACACAAAATCTCTTCCACCATCTTCTGTTCCCAAATCGATCCAAGCGGATGGCACTTGAAATTGGGAAACGGCACCATTGCGGAAGCCATTTTAGACCGCATTGTCCATGATTCTTACCAATTCTTATTAGACGGTGAGATCTCAATGCGTGAGCGTCATGGATTAAGCATAGAGGTCTAAGATATGACAATATTGACACGGAAAGATTTATTTAAAATGGAAGAATACTATTATTGGTTGGGCTATAGGGAGTGGTATCCTTTCCCTAAGGAATTAAAGAAAAAGCTTTTTGATGTATATGGGAGAGAACCTTTTCCATACACTTGGACTGAACAGGACATCCACGAAGGATCAAGGAAAATCATAATAGAGTTCTTCAAGGCTTAACCAAATGTTTTAAATCAAAAAAACTCCTCCTCATTACATAATAGTAATGAGAGGAGTTTTTAATTGGTAAAGAGTTGGCGAGTCCTGGTAAATTCTTTGTCAAAGAGTGGTACAAAAGATGGCACAGGTGGTAAATTCCTATGGCCGTAATCAATTAGGAGTGAGTAGGTTAAAAACTCAAATTAAAAGTGAAGGGGGGATAGCAAATTAGTATCTCATAAATTACAAATGACTAGTAAATAATGAATTTTAGAGCAGCGAGTAAGTTATTTCTGTAACCGGGGGATGCAGCAGGGTCATTTTTTATTTATTAAAAAAATATTACATACCTTTTGTACTTGCTTGTTTTCCTATGAGGTAAATTCCTATAATATTACTGAGGCAACTTTTCAATATCTACTAAATCTTTATCCCTCGTATAGTACATATATTATCCAGAAAGGGGGGCATTGTTTTGTCGCTATCTACAATAGAAATGATTAATAAATTAAAAATTGGTCAAATAGCAAAGTGTCTCGAGGTGCAGGAGTATTCGTATGGTGTAAAAATTGTTAATGGTACTTTTTATTGGATTAATGAAAACGGATTTGAAGATGAAATATTGTCACTAAGTAGTAATGCTTTAAAATATAAGTGGGAAATTATACAAGAAAAAGTCCACTTCAGTAAGGCAGTAGAAGCTTTTATGAATGGTAAAGTAATATACTCATATGATTCTAAAGGGGAACTTTGTAATGCATATGACCCAGTTGATGATGAAGATGGTTGTATTGCGATAAGTGAAATTTTAAACTGTAATTGGTCAATAGATTATAAATAATAATGTCAAAAACATACTTTCTTAATATTAAAGCCCTCTCATCCCTGAATCGAGCGTTCAACGTTGTATAGGTTGAACGACTTTCAATTGTTATTCTCTAAATATCCTTAATTTTCATTTTTAATTTAACATATTGAATAATATAAATATAAGATTGAGGTCGGACATAGCTATAACGTTATTTCTAAATATTTTTACACGTTGCACATGGGATTATTGATGTAGTGTAATAATTATTGATTAGTAATCAATAACTACTCCAATATTGAAAGCCTTGTCCATCTGAAAGTTCTTATTTTCAGTACGTGCTTTATTCCTCCTTTTTTACCGAGTGGCTTTAGTTATTCTAGTGTTAGTTGAACAAGAAAAGCCACCTGAATTGCAGCTCTAGATTTTAAAATCTAGCTAACTTGTTACTTGAGGAAGGAAAAAGTGTGATACTTCTTTATTGAAACATCACTCACGTTTGTTGGACAAGATATTTATAAAACCTCCCGGTCCAAACCAATACTCTTAAATTTTTTGTACATATGTTTTCATAACTTTTTGTTCGAAATTTGATTTCTCAAGTGCTTTCACTTCTAACATAACCAGGAATTAAATTATTCATTTATTTTACCTATAAGTCTTGTAAATGGTATTTTAAATCTCCATACGTATGTGTTGTAAAGATCAGGATTCAATAAAGCCATCAGATACTCATATTTTTTTCGACTATTATGTAATTGGTAAAAAAACAAGTGTCCCTTTATTCTTGTATCAATTATAAGCAATTAATCTATTTAAATCCTTAATAGTCAATTGAGCAGGATCAATTGCCAGTTCAAATTCAGGCTTGATCTTTTCAAGTAAAGAGAGGGCATATTCAATCTGCTTTGCGGTTAAGGTGTAATCTTCTTGGTCAGTTGATGTTTTTGGAATGGGTTGGTCATTCGTTGTAGTTTGTAGTGTTGCCGCATGCTCCCTGATTTTTCCCTCAACTAATGCCTCTATTTCCGCTTGGCTAATCGGTTGGACGTTCACTTTTTTTGTCTGTTGGTTTGTATGAAATAATTTATCAAGGATTCCTTTAAACAAGATCTCCACTCCATTTTCTTCATTCTCGCGTTCTGTATAGGTGAATTTACCCATTCTATTATTCAATGAAAAGAAAGAAAAAACAATGCTTTTGGAGGATTTTGTTTGTTTTAGTAGAGAATTGTTTAAATTAATAGGGTGGTTTTACAATTATAGAAGATTTATGTAAATATTTAGGTCGATTGAACTAATTGTAGTATAATGGAGGAAAATGCAAATTTTGGAGCGGTTATTATGGCATTTACGATTCCCGAGACAATTAGATCTACCGCCACAACAGGTGAGCGTTTGTTTTTCCGAACTTTAAAAACCTTTCTACCAGACTATTATATTGTGTACTTTGAACCAGAAATTCAAGGAAGACGGCCTGATTTTGTGATCATTGGACCAGATCTTGGCATTGTAGTGTTGGAAGTGAAGGATTATACCAAAAATACCCTTTTTCAAATTAACCATGAAGAGTGGCATATTGTGACGACTTCTGGTGATCAGGAAGTCAAAAAAAGCCCAATGAAACAAGCGAGAGACAATATGTTTCATGTGGTTGATGTGTTGAAAAAAGACAAAAATCTTATTCAATTGGATGGGAAGTATAAATTTTCATTAAAGTTCCCATATGGTCATGGTGTCGTCTTTACCAGAATGTATGCGAAGGATTTTATTGAAGAGGGCCTTTACTCAGTCATTGAACCAAATCTCTGTTTAACAAGAGATGAAATCGATCCTGAAAAAGATGGGTTTTCGGAAGAAATCTTAATGGAAAAGATTTTGAATATGTTTGTGGTCCCATACCGCTTAAAGGAACCCCTTTCGATCGAGGATATTAATGCCATCAGATATCATTTATTTCCAGAAGTTCGGATTAGTGCCGAGTTTAAAGCGCCAGTTCCTTACCAGGATCAACTATTATTATCTCTTCATGATATTAAAACCATGGATCTTCATCAGGAGAATTTAGCGAAACAGATTGGTGATAAGAACCGCTTGATTCGTGGTGTAGCAGGAAGTGGGAAGACAATTATTTTGGCCAGTCGAGCGAAGATGCTGTCAAAACAAAATCCTGATTGGAAAATTCTAATCCTTTGTTATAATATCTCGTTGGCCAATGCGATCCAACAAATGATTCATCATATGCTGAATGAACCTGAAGATCTATTTGATTTTGATCCAACTAGTAAGGCAATACAAAATCAAAACATAATCGTACGGAATTTTCATTCTTGGCTAAAGAATGATCTAAAGATTAGAGAGCAGCACCTATCAGGTATCATCGATAAAATCGAAAAGAAAGAAACGATTCTACCATCCTATGATGCGATATTGATAGACGAAGGGCAGGATTTCGACGCGGATTGGCTTAGGTTAGTGAGTCTGCTAATAAATACGGATACTCAATCCCTATTATTGGTAGAAGATCGAGCGCAAACGATTTATAGGCGAAAACGTTCATACGTGCAGGATACCGGTTTATCTTTTCAAGGCCGTTCTAAGGTGCTTTCAATCAACTATAGAAATACCTCACAAATTGTTAAGTTTGCTTGGGATTTTTACCGTGGGCATTCCATGTTTAAAAATAAGGTCGTCAATCGTAATCTTGAGGGTGAAATCATTGCTCCCCAAAGCACGAAACGAAAAGGGCCAGAGCCAGGTATTATTCGAGCAGCAAATTTCTTTGACGAAATGAGAATGGTTGCCAGACAAATTAAAAAATTGCATGAAGAGAAGAAAGTTCCACTTGAGGAGATGCTAATCCTATATAGAGTGAAGAGAACACATAAATATCCGATTGTTGATATTATTAAACGATCTTTAGGTGAATTGGCATTGCCAAATTACTGGATCACCGAAAATGATGTTTCGAAGCGATCTTTTGAAAAAGAAGATGGCAAGATTAAAATAAGTACAATTGATAGCAGTAAGGGACTTGACTTCCAGGCAGTGTTCATTGTAAATGTTGATTCCATGCCATTTCCCCTTGAAGAGGATAAAGAAAGAGAGGTTTCTTTATTTTATATAGGAATGACGAGGGCGAAGGAGTATCTCTGCTTATCTTATTCTGGTGAATCTGAATTTACCAACTATCTGGATCAGATTTTGCTCGATAGGATCAAGAAGAAAAGTGGTTTAGTAGAGATTAAATAAGGTAGGTGTTCATGCTTGGATTTCGAAAAGAAGAAACATCTGTTGGAAGAATGGATAAATCCTTACAAAGATAAATTCAGAATCGAGTTTGCTGCCGAGGGTGATAGAGTAAACAAGAATATAATTGAAAATCTAATCGAACGACATTGCTCCAACTATTGTGATTCGAATGAATTCATTTATTTATTATGTATTGTTACTAATAGCGAAACCATACCCGTATACATTGGGAAAAGTGTGAATCCCTACATCAGATGGAAAAGTCATATAGTAAAATTGTTTGAGGGAAAAGGTTCATATATAAGGTGGAAAAATCTTTTATTTCAAGATCATGAGATTGCCAAACAGTCATTAATTCTATTAATTATCCCAGACAATGAGATTGTTACATCCCCAATTCCGAACTTTCCTAAGACGGTTGGATCGGTAGAGTATCAATTAGTAAGCCTGGTATCTGACGCCTACCCAAATACGCTACTTAATAAAGAAGGGAATCGAAGATGATGATCGACTTTAATTCATGGCTATTTAATGTTCCAGGGTTTAAATTTGTTCATTTATTTGAAGTAAATGAAGATTTAATTGTAACTACTAAGCTTCTTGGAAAAAAAGAAAAAAGGACCTTGGTAAGAAACAAAGAAATGGAAAATGCAGTCATTGAGTTAGTTGAAAGTAACATAGACCGTTCGGATTGGGAAGGGCTATTATATATCATGGGAAGAGGGGAGAAAGACTCGTTTGTTCCTCTTTATATCGGTAAGGCAGAGAAAAAAGGAGTCAAGCATCCGATTAGTGTAAATATAGCTAATATTAGAAGTAACAAGGCGAAATTTGCTCGGTGGGGAGATAATGTAGCCTATCATATTGGTGATTTGAGTCATGTGTTATTTGGATTCGAATCCTATAAAAAGCCAGATAAGAAATATAAAGCATGGGCAAATGTGCTATTTTCCAACTACGATCCACCCACACTGAAAGAACCTATCTATCTGTATTTGCTTCCTTGGTATGAAGGAAACCCAGGTATTTCAGGTTTGCATAGTTCTCTTCCCTCCTTGGAAAAAGAACTAATCTCTATAGCATCAGTTTATTATAAAGATTCTTTACTCAATATTGATGGTGTTTAGGAAAGGGGGATAACTATGTCTAAGTACGCATTAATTAGCTGCACAAAATTAAAAAAAGATTATCCCTGTCCTGCAAAAGAAATGTATTTAGAATCTCAATTATTCAAAAAGGCTGTTCATTATATAAGCAAACAAAATTACGATGACTGGTTCATTTTATCCGCTAAGTATGGACTACTTCATAAGGACACCTTAATTGAGCCATATGATATTACGTTAAACAAAATGAATTCTTTACAACGGAAAGAATGGTCTAGAGATGTCTTTGATCAATTAATAAAATTAGAGCCACAACAATTAGACTTTTATGCAGGGAAAAAATATAGAGAATACCTTATTCCACTTCTAGAAAATAGCTGGATCCAGTGCAACATACCTCTTGAAGGAAAAGGAATAGGTGAGCAACTGAAATTTTATAAGGATCAACTTGTTTGATTCAGTATAACTACTATTCCAAGCGGTTTATTTTCAAGTTATTTAGTGAAAATCAGTCAGGTTGGAGAATGAAAAACAAAATTCGCTTTGAGTCACAGAACTACTTGTATAAGATTAGAGCTGTTTGATTCATTATTTGGCTAAACTCCTAGTGGCGGCTCATACCAATTATCACGTCCGCTTAGAATTAAAAATTCTTTCAATAATATGATATATAGATAGAATTAAATTAAAGATTATTAGGGAGCGTGAAGGACTTGAGAAAAGCTTACATAATAAATACCAATCTTACTAATATGCCAAATGGAGAAACCGAGAGGGATATGTTGAAAAATGAAAAGTGTGCAGCCTATTTTTCTCCTTGGAAAGAGAGAATAGAACAAATTCAACCCAATGATTTAGTCTTCCTGTATAGTAATGGAAAAGGTATTATTGCTAGAGGAATCGCAACGGGAGTAGTTGAGATAGCAGATTATCAGAATAAAGAAGGTTTACATATAGACGAGGAATATTATATGAATTTAAATCAATTTGTAAGATTAAGTAATCCTGTATCATCTGCTGATATTAATGAAATTGTGGGTAACAGTGTTGTCCTAGCACCAACAATGGTGTCATTGAATTACGATCGTGGTATTAAAATTTGGCAAGCTATTACAAAGAATTATTTATAATCTTTTTTTGTTTTTCAAGTTATTTGAAGAGGAAGATCATGCCATTGTTTAATGATTTCAGGTAAAATGAGGTCTTTATCCTAAAGATATAACACAAAATTAAATCACATATAGAAGGTAAGGGAATGTTAAATGGAAAGACTTTATAAAATTTTTACAAACAATCATTTTGAACTAAAGAAAGAGACAACAAAGGCTGTAGAATTTGAAAAAAATGAATCCAAAGAAAAAGTTTATTTATTACCAACAAAAGAAATTAGTATTGTTTTAAGCCCCGAAACAGTTGAAGGCGATATTAGTTTAATAGATAAAAGTAAGAAGTTATACCATAATACCTCTTTAAATCAATTTCCAAAGAGAAAGAATAAAGGGAAAAATCCAATCCATTACGGTTACTCTTTTAAGTTCCAATCGGAAGATGAATTGGATACATTTTTAAAGAATTTTAATTAAAACTCAACTCGGTAGAGATAATGTTGAAGATTTTAGTAGAATCAGCTTCCACGATTGGAGGCTGTTTTTATTATGAAATTAAAGACTCTATATCATTTAGTGCTTATTTGTACCCTCCCACTCGATTATTATTGTAGCCCAAACGTGGGTTGTGTTTTTTATTCACGCGGGAACATTTGTTCTTTTATAATGAGAATGAAGGAGATGTTCATCATGACGATAAGAGATCGCGGTAAAATTAAATGGAATGCAGCGTCCTTTATGCCACAGGTCTTCGAAATTCAGCGGGACATGTTAAAGGACTAAGAACGCCAACCAATTCCGCTAATCGATGATTCTGAGTCGGAGGAATATAACCAAAGCATTTGTTACGCAATGGAGTATAACTTACCAGTAAGAATTAGAGTATGGGCCGACGGATTTACTTCGGACATAACCGGACACATACATTGGGTTGATCCTTTTATGAATTTGCTACGTGTTGAGGTGAAAACTGGTGAATATGAGCAAATTGTATTTGAAGATGTTATCGGAGTGACTGTCGTAAATTAATCGGTCATATCCTTAAAATATCTACCAAGGTAAAATTGATATCAGGTTTAATTGAGACAGTGCCAATTAAAGTCACTTATTAAGGATGGATGTATTAGGACTTTAACCTTTTATTTTATGAATTCAAAACTACGGCTCTGACTATTGATTGTCACGGAGGGGAGATTCGATTTCTCAAAATATAAATCTATGAATTGATAATTATCTTTTTATTCTGCAAATCCCCCAAAGCATTAATGAACGGGGGGACTTGCTCATTTTTTTTATCTTTTAGGATTTCTTATCAAACATTCACATTAAGTTCACTTATTAATGGTTAATAGAGTCAATACCTTTCCTAACTCTGGATTATATACGGATTGTTCATAAACCGTCTCATTTTCCTTGGCATCCATAAACCAGCACGATGCTGGCACTTCACCTTCTCTAATCTCTTCCTTCACGCTTGGGTTCATAAAAAAACTCGCTGCCTTACTACGATCATCCACTTTTTCAAATGAAACTAGATTACGACTCCCTGGAAAACTTTTAATAATTTTAGAATTTTGTGACTGGACTACAGCGTATTTTTGATCTGCAAAATCGACTAATCTGTTTAAAAGTACGAACAAAGACACATTATACTTTTTATCAGCAAGTTCCTTTAATGTTTCAATCGTAGCATTTTTTACAATAAAATCAGTTGTTAGTTCGTTTGTAGGCATTAGTATGTTGAAAGCAAATTGATTAGCTTCCATTCCTTCCACTTCTTCGACTAATAGGGTGGAGTGGCCAAACAGTAATTCGTCTCGATCCTTTTTCTTAACCTCTTCATGGTCGTATTTTCTAGAAATATAGCTTGATTTTAAATGCCATGGGAGAATGTAATGTCCAATTAACGCGGCTAACGTAAATTTTTTTCTAGTCTCAATTGTAATTTTCCGATCCAATAGGATGATCGGGTGGTCCACTTGAATCAGAATTCCTTCACCCTCGTCTAAATTATCTTCAAATACCTTTATACCTAATTCTTTTGCAAAACCGTAGATATCTATAGGTAAACGATGATCTAATTTTTCTTCGAGATAATATGTAGCGTATTCTGAGGGTGTTTCAAAAAGAGTATCGATTTTTACTTTTCTGCCCGTTGCTAAGAAAGCAGCATACTCAACTAATTTTTCTTTATCCTGCTGCGACAGTGAATTCACAATTCGAAGGATTACCCGGTCAGAATGTTCAAGGGGCTCTTGCGTTTTTTCTTTGGTTAAACCAGAAAGTAAATATTCAGTGGACACCTTCAAGGCAAAGGATAATTTCCTCAAAACTTCAAAGGAAGGCCGCCTTGCACCAGACTCATATTGGCTAATTGCTGGGGGTTTAAGACCCACTTGTTTTGCCAATTCAGCCTGTGACATATTTAATTCTTTCCGCCTATTTTTAATTCGTTCATTGATCGAGTTGGGCATTTCAAGAACCCCTTCTTAACATTTGTTAAGTTAATAATAACATATAGAAAATATTGTTGACAACGTTGGTATCATGGTTTATTGTGATGTTAACAGTTGTTATATTATTATTCACACTTAGTAAAGTTATAACCCATACTAATAACTTTTTACTGCTAAAATATTGAGGAGGAATAGAAATGTATTTTAAAAAATATGAGAATAGCCTGAGAAAGCTGCCTTTAAAAAGGGCTATACGAGAAAGAGGATTTACTAACAGATGAGTTTTTGTATGCGAAGGAAGGAAAAGTTGAGGTTTACTGGGCTCCTTTTGAATACATAAACAAAGATGCGAAAGTCATCATTCTAGGAATTACTCCTGGTTGGACTCAAATGGAACTAGCCTTTAATTACGTACGACACCATATTGATGAAGAGGAGTATGAACACCTCATTTCTAAAGCTAAGAATCATGCTAGCTTTGGCGGGACCACCGAGAGAAAAAACCTTATTGATATGCTGGATGGGATCGATTTACATAAATTTTTGAACATTAATACTTGTGAACAGCTATTTAATGACAAGCATTCTTTATTACATACTACTTCGGTCCTGAGATACCCTGTGTTTATTGATGGTGAGAATTATAGTGGCAGCAGCCCAAAGCTTTTTAGTCAAGAAATTTTCTTGAAAATGATTGATGAATTATTAGTCCCAGAACTAAATCAAGTAAAAAATGCTGTTATTATCCCTACAGGTAAGGTAGTCTCTGATGTTCTTAGATATCTAGTTGACGTGGGGAAAATCTCCCATGAATTGATTCTTTTTAATTTCCCGCATCCGTCTGGGGCTAACGGTCATCGTAGAGAGCAGTATGAAAATAATAAAAATACCTTTAAAGAGCTGTTAATAGCAGCTGGAAAAAGGGGCCAATTTCAGGAAACTAACAACCAGTTAAGACCATCCGAGGAACAAATGTCTGAATTAATTAAGCACTTAAAAATCATTGGTGAGGAGTTAAAAAGAGGGAATGACCTAAAGGAAAGAGATTCCTATTATGAAAAACGATTGTTTCATCTTGCTGACGAGATTGAACCATATGATCACAAAATTGCATTGGTCATTAAACATTTGCTTAGATAACGACGAAAGGGAGTGGGAGTGAATATGGAAAAGAGGCTTAAAAATATTTACAAGAAGACATTATTTGTTGAGTTAGTGAAACTTGGACATGATTTTCACCACAGCATGAGAAACAAGGACAATCCCAAATATCAAGTGTACGTTATGGTGGATACGCCTAAGTTAAGGAAAGATTTGGTGCAGTTATCAGGTCAAACCTACATTGAAGGGTATGAAGGGTATTATGGGGAAATATAGAAGTGCCATCGTTATCGTTATTGCTACTCTAGTCTTGGGCATTGGGTACTATGTATCTACTAGTTTGCTAGGATCAAAGGAAGCGGTTAAACACGTTGAAAAAAACGAAGATAAGGACGTCATTGAAACATGGACCCCTACTGATGAAGCTTCGGAAGTGGATGAAGTAATTGAAACGCAAGTGGAAACAGAATTTCCAGAAGGTATCACTGAAACAGAAGTTCAAGACGCGATCCATTCCATGAGTCATTCTAAGGTATATGCTTCGGAGAAATGGAGTGATTTAGAACCAACTCAAGAAAGGATTGATCAATTACTTGATGCGGTTAAACGAGATCAGAACGGTTTAGATCACAGTGATCTATACATTGGCATCTTAGAGAAATGGCAAGTGGGTGATTTTAGTAAAGCTGTTTCAGACCATAATAAAATTTGGGAACTTCAAGGAGGTTCAATAGGAGAAGCAACCAGATTGCTTACTAAACAAGAGGAGGCTGAGTATAGAAAAGAGCGCTTTAACGAGTTTTAAGATGTCGATTTAGACTTGGATATCCCTTTGTTGTGCCAATCTTTTCTCATTCTATTGAAAAAAGACATTCACCTGTAAAATAAAAAAAGCTTGTAGAAACAGTCCAAATGGAAATGTTGATTTGAAATACTATAACTCATAACTGTTTTGGACTTTCAAAGTTGTGGTATACATCCAAAAAGGATTGGAGATAATCTGATGGATGAACCAAAACACAGCTATTTTATTAACATTCAATCTCACGAAATTATTAGTGAATCTAATGGAGTGGAGTGGGATTTTAAGATTAACGCAACGGAAAGTCAAGTTGCTGTCTTAGAACGGTTGTTTGATAAAACCGATGAAACAGATTGGGAAAGTTATTTCCGAGCCCACATCCCTTTTCTTGAATATCATCATCAGCCCCAAAATAAAGAATATGACCTACGAATTCTGCTGATCTATTCCTTACTATATTATTTGGGTGATGAAAAAACGCGTGCACATATTCGCGAAATGGGAATATTAAGTGAAGACTTTGTAAACGAACAGGCCATACTGGGGTACCGAGAATTTTGATTAATTAAAAAATAGAGGTTATTTCAAAGTAATGGGGGTCTGACCCCATGCCCATCAAGCTAACAAAGTAAATTACTAGATACGAAATGATCCTTGTTTCAAAACTAGCGAGTGATGGAAAAGTAAGCATGCCAAAGAAGCCTATTAAAACGTGATTTTTTCGCTAGGCAGCTTATCTATGCTTCACCGTCGTTTCGTACACAACTCCTAGAATATCAAAGACGGTCATCTTCTTATACCGATGACATTTACGACCGTTCTTTTTTAGCAGCTGATAAAGTCGATGCAGAATTTTCAAAAGTTCTTCTGTGCCAACTGCTATCGCTTGAAACAGTAACGGAAAGTAATCTTTAATCATATAAATCGCTTTGTATTCACACAGCTCCTGCTTTTTCTTTTTAAGCAGAAGCTGTCGCATTTGAAACATCGTAGAAGAACAGAGGAGAATGCCAATGAGTTGTCCATATAAATGGCACTCTAGGCGTTCTCTTTTCATATTTTTACATTCATCAATTTCAAAGAATGACTTCCAAGTTTTAAACAAAATCTCAATCTGCCAACGAAGTGAATACAATGAATACACGTAGTTCGTCGGTACTTCTTCTAGCGACGTGTTCGTGATATATACATTCATGCCCATTAAACGTTTACTTTTATCCTTCATGACAATGCCTTTCTTCTTTTCACGTATCGCTTGGTTTTTCAGGCGTGTTTGCGTTTGATTATCGGTTAAACGATGGATAATGACACGTGCTGGAAGCTTCTGATTTTGGCCAATGTATGCCACGGGGATTTCCATCGTTTCACCAGGGGTTAGACCAGACATCATTTGTGTCATATCAAGCTGGATGTATTCTGTTTGCTTTTTTAACGTTCCATTGTTGAAGTATTCTGGCTCAGGATTCTTGGTATATATGCGTGTATTCAGCTTCAACCGCGAGATATAGTAAGCCTCTTTATCATGAATGGCTTGTAAGTCTCCTAAATCGAAGTAACCAAGATCACGCAAACACAAATCGCCCGCCTCTACGGTTTCAAGGCAGGTGGTACCGTATGTTTTATCATTATTCTTTCCTGGTCCAAGCTGCACGTTAAGAAATTGACCACTCAGTAAATCATATTCCAATTGGATTTTCACGCCTGCCGTATTACTACTCCCACCTGAACCTTGATAGTCAGTGGCGAAATGATCAGGCAGTTGAAACACTGTCGCATCTAAAATACGGATACGATTGAAAGTAGAGATCATGTGTGCAGAAAGCGATTGATTTGAACAGAGTTTTTGTGTGAGAAGAGAAGTAAAGACTTCTCGAAGAAATGCGACAGCTGCTGGATTAAAGCGTTGATTCAACCCTTCTGAGCTCATCAGTACCCCAGTGGAAGCTTCTAACCGCCTGCACAATTGTATAAGTGATGTGCTAGCGATTTCTTGACTGAGCCATACGCAAAGGGCAATAAGTTCGTTTGCTTGATACTTACTAGATCGCTGTACAAAGCCAACTTGTTTGGCGATATCTTGTAGGACTACTGGAGATAAAAAGTATTGTAGCTCTTGTGCGAAAAGATTTAGTTCATTTGAAATGATAGGATTCATCAAAACGCCATCCTTTCTCGTAAACTTCTTACGATAAGCATAGCGTTTTTTCATTTTGAGGGTATGATTTTAACTTCGCTTGATGGGCATGTGGTGATACCCTAATAACAAGAAAAGCAGCAGACACTACCACACACAAAACATAGAGATAGAGATTAATCTATTCATATGTTTTCACCTTTTTAATGGGTATTAAAAAGGCATCAAGGTTTTTCCCTTAGATGCCTTTTGGCTATTTTTATCTTTTCAATTTACTTTATTCTAGATAACATCGTAACAATCTATAAGATATTTAAAGAAATTTTAAATAACATTGTGACTAATTAAAGTCGAATTTGTCCGTCTCCATTGACATAATATTTTGTCGTCGTTAAAGCTGGTAACCCCATTGGTCCTCTTACATGTAGCTTTTGTGTTGAAATGCCAATTTCGGCACCATATCCAAATTCAAAGCCATCTGTAAAGCGTGTTGAGGCATTATGATAGACAACTGCTGCATCAATATCATTTAAGAATTGTTCAACATTCTTTGGCGTTTCCGACACAATACACTCGGAATGTTTTGTACCATATTGATTAATATGAGCAATGGCTTCTTCAACACTATTTACAGTTTTCACACTGATGATTAAATCTGAAAATTCTTTTGCATAATGTTCCTCTGTTGCCTTGATGGCTGTTGGAAATACTTTACAAACTTTTTTATCTCCATAAATTTTAACTCCAGCAATTGATACCGTTTCAAGTAGTTCTTTCCCATAATTATTAAAGAATTCATCATGGATTAACAAACTTTCAATCGCATTACATACTGATGGACGCTGAGTTTTAGCATTTAGTACGATTGGTCTTACAATATCGTATTTTGCGGTTGCATCAACAAAAACATGGCAGTTACCAGCCCCTGTTTCAATAACAGGAACAATTGCTTCACGTACCACTAAATCAATTAAATCTTTGCCTCCACGAGGAATTAAAAGGTCCAAATACTCTGTTAAGTTAAATAATGTTTTAGCAGTTTCGCGTGACGTATCCTCGATTGAAAGTACCGCATTTTGAGGGAATTGCACACGTTTCAATGCTTGATGTATAGACGTAACTAAAGCCATATTTGAGTGTTTTGCTGAACTAGAGCCACGCAGTAGAACTGTATTTCCTGTTTTTAAAGACAGCGTAGCTGCATCAATGGTTACATTCGGACGGGCTTCATAAATCATACCGAGGACACCGAGTGGCACACGTCGCTTACTAATAATCAGTCCATTATCCTTATTTATGCGTTCCAATTCTTCTCCTATTGGATCGGGCAAATTAATTACTAAATGAATTGCATCACTCATGGCTTTAACCCGTTCTGGATTCAGCATAAGACGATCGATTATGGACTCAGATAACCCTAATTTATGACCATATTTAATGTCTTTTGCATTTTCTTTTAGTATAAACGCTTGATCTATTAGTAATTGCTCTGCAATTGCTAATAGTGCTGTATTTTTTTCTTCAGTTGTTTTATTTTGCATTTCTAAACTTGCTTCTTTTGCAAGCTTTGCTTTATAAATGACTTCATTCTCAATAGCTGTACTCATTGATTTTACCTCCTATACATTTAAGTAGTTGATCTTAAATTTTTTATGTTCTTGTCACCTTTTTAATTCTTGTCTCTAGTTTCAAACTTAGCTAGATAGTCTTTTAAAAAGCCAATGGCTCGATTTATATAAATGGTGTCGTTATAAAGCTTTGTCAACATTAGAGACCCTTCTATTGTAGATATAAAGATCGTTGTGAATGTCTCTGAATCTATTGTAGAGTTTACTTCACCGTTTTTTATCCCATTCCGAATAATACGAAGTATCATATCATAAAGGTCATTCATTGCTTTTCTAGTCGCATCACGTAAGGCTGGATGCGCATCATCGGACTCGATTGCTGCATTAAGAATTGGGCAGCCGCCAGGAATTGGCTTGCCTTCTGCTAATAACAAAAAGACTTCAAGAATTGCGTTCAATTTTTCGATGGAAGCATTTTTGCTCCTAATTGCTTCTTGGTAGGTTGTGGACATCGTTTCAATAGAAAATGAAAATGCATCCAAAGAAAGTTCTTGTTTGCTTTTAAAGTGATTATAAATCCCTCCTTTTTCCATACCAGCCTTTTCCATAATATCTGTAATGGAAGTTGCTAAGTATCCCTGGGTATTTAGAAGTCCAGAGGCCTTTTCAATAATCAACTGTTTTGTTCGTTCTCCTTTACGCATTTTCAACCCTCATTTTCATTAGAATTTTCAAACCGAACGGTCTTATTAATATAAGTATAACCTTTTATGTAATTTAAATCAGCCCTTTTTTGTTAGAATATTAAAATCATATTGACAACTGTAACTTGGTTTAACGTATAATAAAAAACAGACCGGTTTGTGTTTTTTATTAGAGGGGGTTTATATGAACGAGAGAATTTTAAATATGCAAAAAATAATTAATCGCGAGGTTCCGCCACCACCTATCGCTAAGTTAATTGGTGCAGAGTTGTTACAAATCGAGAAGGGTAAAGCAGTTTTTGAATTAGAGTGTAATACAGAGAAACATGCAAATCCTATGGGAACAATCCATGGAGGAATACTATGTGATATAGCCGATATGGCAATGGGCGTGGCCTTTTCAAGTTTGTTAGAAATGAATGAAACCTTTACGACTGTTGAACTTAAAATTAATTATTTGAAACCGATTTGGAATGAAAAAATTACAGCAAAAGGTGAGGTTATAAAGAAAGGAAAGACTATTGGGCTAATCAAGTGCGATGTTTTTGATGATGGCGGTTCATTAGTTGCCCATGCTTTAAGTACGTGTATGATCCTTCGTGGTGAAAAATCAGTAGGAAGATAAAAAAGTACCAAATAGAGATTTTAGAATTAGACGGAGAATTATGTATTATATAAGCAGAAAAAAAGGAGTAAAGAATATGAGTCAAGAGATTGTAATTGTAAGTGCCGTTCGTACAGCAATTGGAAATTTTAATGGAAGTTTAAAAAATGTATCTGCAACTGAACTGGGCGCAGTCACTATCAAAGGAGCACTTGAAAAAGCAGGAGTAAAACCGGAGCAGGTAGACGAAGTCATAATGGGTAACGTTCTTCAAGCAGGTATTGGTCAAAATCCAGCTCGTCAAGCACAGATAAAATCAGGTATTCCAGTGACGTCTTCGGCTCTTACAATTAATAAGGTTTGTGGTTCTGGTATGAAGGCCGTTCATCTTGCCATGCAGTCGATCCTTGCAGGAGATGCTGAAATCGTTGTAGCAGGCGGAATGGAAAGTATGAGTCAGGCACCATACTTATTGAAAAATGCCCGCGGTGGCTTTAAAATGGGAGATCAAAAATTAATCGACAGCATGATCAGTGATGGTCTATGGTGTGCGTTTAATGATTACCATATGGGGATTACAGGTGAAAACGTTGCAGAGAAATATGAGCTGACCAGAGAGCAGCAGGATGAGTTTGCAGCATGGAGCCAGCAAAAAGCAGTTGAAGCAATCGAAACAGGAAAATTCAAAGATGAAATTGTTCCGGTTGTTATTCCACAGCGTAAAGGTGATCCGATCGTTTTTGATACAGACGAGTCTCCTAGAAAAGGTACCACTGTAGAAATATTAGCGAAGCTGCGCCCTGCATTTAAAAAGGACGGAACTGTAACAGCAGGTAACGCTCCAGGGCTTAATGACGGAGCAGCAGCATTAGTTATTATGAGCAAGAAAAAGGCAGAAGAATTGGGC
>NZ_NUOW01000020.1:0-78143 GCF_002584635.1 Bacillus sp. AFS031507 | reverse complement strand
CGGAGCACGTATTCTTGTTAGCTTAATCCATGAAATGAAACGCAGAAATGCCAAAACTGGTTTAGCTACACTTTGCATTGGCGGCGGCCAAGCTGTTGCTACAATTGTTAAATTGGAGTAATTTGCTCCTTTTTAAAATTAAATGTGCGTATTTATTGAAAACAGGCTGGATTTCCAGTCTGTTTTTTTCTATTTGTCCAACTGCACAACAGTAAGTCCATAGGTCACTAAACGGCCGCTTTCGCTTTTCTATGAAAATGTTATAAGGGGTCCTGACGCATGCCTATCAAGCCAAGAAAACAAGGTCACCCCCAATCTACTTTGTTACAAGAAGGTCTAAAATTTCGTTCTGGAGGTGCTGCAAAATTTTAACTTGATGGGCATGGGGTCTGACCCCATTACTTTGTTTCCTCACGGAGATTACTCTTAAATTCTCGCAAACTTAAATATTATGAGCGTTTTCGATAAGATGCTTTATATTTTGAAGCTGAAAAGCTCCATATATTCTATTTTTGTATGTAAGTTCATTTATAAAAAACTGTTGTAACTGTTCTTTATTCGTAATCCGTTTTACTATGCTGTTTATCCGACCAATCGTGAACCTCTTTTTCATCGTAATTAAAGAATAGCAAGGTGTTTATCCATGTTGTAATATCTTGATTTTGTAAATAATTTGATGGATCACGGCTGTCTGTTTAACCTGGCTCATTGGGTTTTCATAAGTCTGGTAAACCAGTAAAAGGTGCGAAGGTAAGCGCAGATTTGGATATGCAAGTGATGAGTCATAGAGGTATTTCTATGAAAATGCAAGAAACCGGGAATGATGTGTATGTTGGACAAGATAAATTTGAAATGGAAGGGGATTATACTGCTACCATTAAAATAGATTACAACAGAGAAAAATGCAACGGAGAAAAAGATTTTCGATTGTTTACACTGCACAATAGTTTTCGTAAAACCATTAAATGTGGCAGGTTCTAACAATAAATAACAAAAGTAATATTCATCACCCTGATTGCATTTGTTATAATAGTGTCAAGAAGGGGGTGCTTAACATTGGAGAATCCTTCGAGATTGTCTGGTACTTCTGCCACTCATGCAAAGCCTAATATGGAAAAGGCGATACTTTGCATGGGGCAAAACTAAATTAAATTCTTATCGCCTATTTCATCTCTTGGCTTTGCACCTTATTTAATCATTAAAAAATAAGGGGCTGGCAGTCATGAAATATGTAAATGCAAGCAACATTTTACCTGAGAAACTTATTAGAGAAATTCAAAAATATGTACAGGGGGAAACTATTTATATCCCTAAGCCGGAAACGACTTATCGAAAATGGGGTAGCCTTAGCGGTGGAAGAAAGCTCCTTGATCAGCGCAATTCAAATATAAAAAGCGCCTTTAATAGCGGCACAAGTATTCAGGAATTAGCGAATGAATATTTCCTTTCAATAGATACAATCAAAAAAATAGTGTATTCAAAGCACGGATGATTTCTCCGTGCTTTTTTATGTTAAGAACATTTCTAATTTGAATTTTACATTTTCCCAGCCAGAGTTATTATTTAAAATAAATCTAAGGATGGTGAAAGTATGACCGAAAAGTATATTAAGAACGCTGACTATAATTTTATTCTTAAACAGGTGGCCCTGATTAAAGATAGCTACAAAAAGAATGCGGCCCCAAATGTAATTCAGGCCGTAAAGGATATAGCAAACTTAAAAATAATAGAACTCTTTCCAAATGCAACGGATGAGCAAAAGGAAATGTTAGATCTTTCTGCACTTAAAACCGACCAGGAATATAACAAATACATTCAGCAGCTTCATGTCTATTTGCTACTATTTCCGAAGATCTCTGAAGCACAAATGAAAAAGATGTTTCCCAAAAATAAAAAATTAAAACTCCCTGATTTAGACAAAATGAATCTACATCAGCTTACATATTTAAGCTGGGTGGATATCAGCATTAATAAGAAGTTTATTGTGTTTGAATTAGAGGGGAGAATGGTTGGAATTGAATGCAAATATACATTGCTAAATAAGGATAATATCTGTTCCTTCTGTAATCGATTTGGCCAGGTTGCCTATATCTCCACTGTTACAAAAGAAAAAAAGGCTAAAAATCCTGATTACTATAAAGCGATCGGAAACTATATTTGCTTTGATAGCACAGAATGTAACAAGAACATTACCAATGTCGATTATTTAACCACTTTCCTTAAAGAATCGTTGGGAGAAAAAACTGTCCTGTAAGAAATATGGGACAGTTTTTTATTTTCCTTCATTTTTTAGTTTCTCGACAGCAGCTACTTCTGAAACCGCATCGACGAAACCAAGTACCTGAAAGTTATCATTCATTACGTCTGTTGGTGAAGTAGTAATACCTTCTGGAGCTATGATAATCCAATAATTCATTTTCCAACTCAACTCCTTTGAATTTTTATCCGGATCAGCTTTTACGAATTCATATGTATACATACTTGATTAATAAAAAAAGATCTTAAACTAGTAATTTGATCTATTACTAAAATTAAAGGAATATGTATGGTTTTGTTGAATTTAATTAAAATGGTGTTTTAAATTCGGATAGGAGTTGATAAGATTGCTTGATCAATTAGCTCATGTCCTAAGCTTGAGAGGGTTTTTAATTACAAAAATGGATGATCATATTTATTTTAGTAGAGGAAATCATGAAGATGAACTAAGTGAATTAGAAGAGATGTTTAAGAAGGTAAACATAGCTGTCAGAGTGGACGGGAGAAAAATATATTTATTAGATGGCGATATAACTAAAAAAGACCTGGATCAACTCATTTGGTATAGTGTTCAGCAAGAAGCAGGTGGAGGCAATGCATGGAGGAGCTGGGGATATTTCATAACTAGAAATCACGGACCTAAAGTGAATACGTTTATCCTTGAAACAGGTGTTGCATTATTTGTGAAAGCGTTAAGTGCAGCAGGCATCGTCACAATCATGAGCTGTGATGGCCATGGGAAGGGTAGACCATGTATTACTTTTTGTGGTAAACAAAATGCCATCTGGTTTTGTACTCTTTTCAATGAAATTAAGGATAACTTGAAATTAAATTATGAATGGTATTTTCATGACGTTGACGGACTAGACATTCATTTTGTTGCGAAAAGGAGACAAAATGAGTGGAACCTAGAAAAAGTACTTGAAGATACTATGCAGATGGCAGAATACTTTTTAAATGAATCTGAAAATCTATCAAAACTGAAGAAAGATATTTTTGGCAGGAAATACAAAAGCACCCGTAGACTGGTTCATCAAATGGATTATGCACAGATGAATAAATGGATGAGAACGAAATATAAAAACTATATACGGAGCCAAGTGGAGGTGAAAATCCATTGAATTTCTGGAAAGAAGCTGAGTGGTCTGAAATGCTTTTTTCCTATTTAACCGCGGGCTGGTATGATTGGACCGTGTCTGAACATTTATATAAAAACAATACACACTGCTTGTCCGTAACAGCAGGATATTACTCTCATTATATTTTAACAGGTGCGTTGCTGCAGCTCTATTTAGCCGACGAAGAAGGGTATAGAGATACAGACACCGTAAGGGATATTTCTGAGTCACATGCAAAGCTTTGCAATTTTTTACGCGGAAGACTCGAACCCGATCTAAGGAAAAAATTTGTAGAATTTCTCGAAAAGGTTACTGGCCAGCAAACAACTTTCTATGATAAGAAATTGCTTCAAATCGGTGATGCCCTCTATAATGCAAAAAAAGCACGGGAATCTCATACGTACCATGTGCTAGTTGTTCCTCATCAAACTCTAGCAAAAGTAACTAGCAATAGAGGCCAAACGATTAATGTTAGTAAAACGGTAGAGGATATTAATGGATACATATTAGAACTATCCGCTATTATTAATAAATTTGTTTTAGATTTAGTCCTCAAAGTTCTAATGAATCTAGATGAGTCTATTAAACACTACCATTTAAAGCATTTTATTGAGGAAATAGAAGACTATCATTTACTTGTAAAAAAAGAAAACGTAGGACCGGGACCTAGTGAATTATTAAGATCCTTGGAACAAGTGAGATTCGAAATTGAAATGGAGCTTGATGAAAGAAAAGTATTGGATTATCGAAGATTCAAGGAAACGATTTCTTCTTTCGGTGACAAATGGCGTTCATACAATAATTTAAATAGAAACCTTAGCAATTTGGAAGATACCCTTAGCATTTTAAGTAGTGATCAATAAGGTGGTATAAAGATGTACATGTTTATTTATTTACTTTTGGCTATAATTGGCGGGACTTTAATAGGAACACAAGCCGGGATCAATGGTGTGTTGGGAAAAAGGATTGGCGTTATCGAAGGTAGTTTTGTTTCGTTTTTTATCGGAACCATCATTCTCTTATTACTTGCTATTTTTCTAGGTAAAGGAGATTTATTAAAAGTAACAACCGTTCCGAAATGGCAGCTATTAGGTGGAGCACTTGGAGTTGGATATGTAACGATTATGGTCGCCGTAGTACCTAAAATTGGAGTGGCTTCAGCGATTACAGCTGTAATTGTTGGACAGTTATTTATTAGTGTAACACTTGATCACTTTGGGATCTTCATCAAACAACCGATACCAATTGATTGGTACCGCATCACAGGTTTAGTCTTATTAGTCATTTCGTTGTTTTTGATATTTAAGGGGAATAGTAAATGGTTTTGAGTTAGTGAATTAAAGCTCGGTGAAAGAAAAACATTGGAAATAAACCCCTGAATCCAATCGCGGTGATTCAGGGATTATTTATTTTAATTAACTAAATTTACGATATAAAAATCCGCCAGAACCATCCTCTTGGTCTGTTCAAAATTAGACCCTTAGCAAGCCAGGTAACCCTCTGGCACCATAGTAGGAGTCCGCACCGTTGTGATACAGGAAGACGTGCCCGAAGCGACAATCGCAAAAAAGGGCACCGCCGAATTGCTAATTTCATTTTTCATTGTCATGAAGTTTCCTCCTTATTGTAGCGTTTTTTCTTTTGTTATAATAATTCGAAAAAGTACAAAGTTTGACCATCCTGGATTTTTATTGTTCCTATTTTTGAATCCAGTTAACATCTTTATGGCACTATAATATTTATAAATAAGAAATAAACTTATATTTTATTGGGGTGACCATAATTGGAAATTGAAAATACGCAAAAAGTCACATTTAAGTTGGAGAATGGCAAAGGGAAGCTTGAAGTAAAAGGGGAAATGATCGGGGAAAGCAGAATCCCATTTTTTGATGATTTAAAGTTTAAAGGGGTAATTGCTTTACTTAATTCCATCGATAAACAAAACTTTAATGAATCAGAGAATCCTCAACTATTTGATTATTTTATCAGGGAAATAGAAGAGACAATCGATGAGATGAAAAAATATGACCAATTTCAGGGGAAACTTAGCTGATCCAAGTATTTTCATAATCAGCTTAAAATAGTTGGGTTTGTTAAAAGAGAAAATAACCAAAGAAGGAACAATAAATGAATTTGTTTGCGATTGGTTTTGCGGGTTTAATCTTAACCACATCGTTTTTCTGGAGGAGCTGAAGGCTCATAAACAAGGTTTGTACGGGATGGACTGGTATATTACCGTTGGCCAAAACGAGACGAAACTTTATTTAAAACCAAACGAAACCTATAAAGTTGATATTTAGTACTACTTAGGGAAGCAGCTGCAGATTGCTGGCTTCCCCTTTCTATTGGTCATTACTTCCGTCAAATTACGGACAATCGACTTCGTCAATTTTATGACATTAAGTTGCGTAAGTAACAATGAGGCTAAGGAATAAATCTAAGAATCATCGCCATATCTCTTTTTTTGTTACTAGCATCTTATGTCCTATTTCAGTACTGCTTAGAGTGAATTTATTACAATTGTATTTATTCAACAATACTTACAAATAGCTGGATAATGGTTATTTTTTCTGAACGTTGAGGGATATAAAGTTAATTAGGCTTGTATAAAAAAATGCCCCCTTGACTCTCAATTAAAATCGAGAGGATGCGGCGGCTGAGTCCTCAATTTGGTCTTACTCTTGAACTTTAAAAAATTCATTAAAAACCGTTAGGAAAGAGTCTACAATATGTAAATTATCATTTTTCCTCCAAGCTAAGAATAGATCCATTGTCGTTTGGCTATCCTTTAAATCTCTAAATACAACACCTTGTTTTGGATGATCTAAGACTAACGTAGTGACAAGAGCGACCCCTAACTCAGCAGCAACAAGAGTAAGAATTGTAAATATCCCTTCGGCTTCTTGGGATATTTTTGGGGTAAATCCCGCTTGGTGACATATAGAAATGATGCTGTCATGGTAGCCTGGCTCAATATTTCTAGGCGAAATAATGAAAGACTCATTTTTTAAATCTCTAATATCTAGCGGTGATGTTTCGCTCGCTAAAGGGTGAGTCGATGGTATTGCGGCAATAAAAGGAACACGATGAACAATGTGAAAGTTCAATAAATTGTTTTCTATGGGTGGGCATAACATTCCAAAATGAATACGCTTTTCAAGTAACGCCTTGACCTGATCAGTGGTGGACATTTGCTTCAGTATGACTTCTACTTCAGGAAATCTTGAACGATATTGGCGAAGGAATTGCAACTGCTGACTGCTCAATGATCCTGTAAATCCTATTACTAACTGACCAACTTCACCTCGATGTATTTTGGCTGCTTCTATACAAGCTTTTTCAAGCTTTTCAAGAATTTGATAGGTTTGTTCAAGAAAAATCCTTCCGGCATCTGTTAATTCAACATGGTGTTTGGTTCGAAAAAATAATTTTGCTCCAATTTCCCCCTCTAATTGGTTAATTTGCATACTGAGCGGCGGTTGGCTGATGTTTAATCGGGATGCCGCCTTTCCAAAATGTAGTTCTTCAGCAACGGCGACAAAATACCTCAAATGTCTGAGTTCCATGTATATCTCCTTGGCTCTGTTTTTGTAATATTCTTAATATATATTATATATTAAACTTATATTTTTATATATTAGACTGTTATTTCTAGCATTTGTTAAGATATAAATAACAAATTAAGTTTGGCAGATAAAGAAAGGCTTATTTTAGAGGAGTATTATACAAAGAATTATCTGAATATTCCTAATAATTTGCCGATTTTTAAAAAAGTGTCTCATAGAAAATTCATTACGATCTTACGGGAGGTTTTGATATGAACCAGACTCTGTTCACTTTAAACGATTTATTAAAAAATGTATTACCTAATCATGGAGAAAAGATTGCTTTAAATTTTGGAGCTAAAAAAATGACCTACAAAGAATTATACAGGGCAGCTAACAGAGTGGCACATGCATTGACTGAATGTGGTGTAAAGAAGAATACGACAGTAGCTCTGTTAATGTCAAACAGTTTAGAATATGTGATTAGTGAGTTAGGAATTTATTTAGCAGGTGGAACATTAGTACCATTGAACGATATGTTGGGAGAGCAAGAAATACGCTATATTTTAATGGATTCTGAAGCGAATGTCGCAATAGTAGGTGATGCTTTTTTAAATATTATCAACAATATTCATTCAGAATTGCCTTATTTAAGTACAATTGTGGGAGTTACATCAAACAATACAATCCCGGAAAAGTTTACTACCTGGGGATCTTTTCAAATGAATAAACTTGAAAGCGCTTTCGGAGTACCTACTTCTCCCGAAGATATAACAAAAATTCTTTATACGGGAGGTACTACAGGAAATCCAAAAGGGGTAGTGTATAGTCACCAAACTACTTTTTTAACCATCCTATCTATTATTCAAGAGGCGAATATACAGGACGATGAGAAAATATTATTAACGACTCCTTTACCTCACGCTGCAGGTCTCTATTTATTGGCTGGATTGGTAAAAGGAGCAGAGATTTTTATTGAAAATAAATTCGATGTTGAATTGGTGCTTGAGCATATTGAAAAAAATAAAATTACCTTCCTTAGCTTGGTACCTACTACGCTTTATAGAATCATTGATTTCATGGAAGGAAAGGATTTCGATGTTCGTTCCATTCGAACCATTCAATATGGAACTGCACCGATAACCGCTGAGCGGTTAAAGCAAGGATTAGATATTTTTGGGCAGGTTTTTACACAAATATATGGTCTTACAGAAACTCAAAGTGCAGCGACATGGCTCAAAAAGAGTGATCACCGTAATGAGGATGAATATTCAAATTTGTTGTTAAGCTGCGGAAAGTCAACAGCTTTTAGCCGGATTAAAATTGTTGATGAAAATGGCAGTGAGCTTCCTCACGGTGAAGTAGGGGAAATTACTGTTAAATCTCTTACAAATATGATTAGGTATCATAATAAACCTGCTGAAACAGCAAAAACCTTAAAGGATGGATGGCTCTTTACCGGGGATATGGGCATCATGGATGAAAAAGGATACCTTTACTTATTGGACAGAAAAAAAGATATGATTATTAGTGGAGGGATGAATGTTTATTCTACAGAAGTAGAAAACGTTATCCAAAAACATCCCGATGTTCGCCAAGTTTCAGTCATTGGTATTCCAGATCATGATTGGGGTGAAGCGGTTACGGCTTTCATTATTCCTAAAAATAATAATCTTACTGTTGAAAGTTTACAAGATTACTGTAAAAAAGAACTTTCGAAGTATAAAAAGCCGAAAGTAATTCATCTAGTGAATTCTTTACCAATGACACCCTACGGAAAAATAGATAAAAAAGAACTTCGTGCACCATACTGGGAATTATCAACGAGGCAAATTTAAAATTTCAACTGTTTTAATTAAATAACGAGGAGAGAAAATTTATGAAAAATTATGAAACACTTTTGATTGAATGTATAAAGCCAGTTCTCAAAATTTCTTTTAACAGGCCGGATAAAGCAAACGCAATGAATGACCAAATGATGGATGAAATAGATCAAATTATTTCTGCATTGCGTAATAACTCTGAGTATAAATTTGTCATTTTTACGGGAAATGGTCGGGTTTTTTCAGGGGGCGCTGATATGAAGGAGGTGATGTCGAAAATAGAAAGTAATGGAATAAGTCCTTTATGGATTAGAAATGATCAATTAAAAAGACAAGAATTTATGAGGAAATTTGACGCGTTGGATCAAGTTACGATAGCAATGATCAATGGTCCGATGTATGGAGCTGGTTTTGCTCTTGCAATGGTTTGCGACTTTCGTATTATGGCAGAAAGTGCGACAGCTTGCCTGCCTGAGGTTGAACGTGGTTTGTTTTTTTCTGGTGGAGGCACTCCGCGTTTAGTCAATTTAATAGGACCGGCTAAAGCAAAGGAGTTAATCATGACAGGTGACGTAATAAACTCAGAAGAAGCCTTAAGAATTGGACTAGTCAATAAAGCGGTCCCGGATCATGAGTTATCGAATGCGGTTGAAGATTTAATAAGGAAGTTGAACAAGAGTCCGTTTTCTCCTATTAGACTGACTAAGAAAATTGTGAATGCAACTACCTTGTTGTTTGATAATCTTCTTATGTACGAACCTGATTTGCAAGAGCAAGTACTCATGCACGGTGAGGCGCGCGAAGAAATTAATAAATATATTCAAAAATCTATTAAATAGTCAATAGCTTAACAGAGTAACAACCATATTGATTGAATTGTAAGTTACATTGAGAGAAAAATGAATGATTAATACTTGTAGAGTCCTAAAATTAAGGTTAGGTTCATTTATTTTTAGATTAGGTAAATATACAATTTAAGAGGGTTGGTGATTAGATGAATTCAGAAGCTCGTCGTGCATTTATTGCGACAGGTCTTGGTTGGGGTTTGGATGGATTTACTTTTACAATGTTTGCATTGGCATTACCTGCAATATTGGTATCATTTAATATGACAGTCGCTCAAGGGGGGCTGATAACAACAACTAGTATTATTGCCTCTGCATTCGGAGGTATTGTCGGCGGTGTACTTGCGGATCGATATGGTCGTGCTAAGGTGCTAGCTTATATTGTCCTATTATTTTCAGTTTGTACAGCCTTGACTGCAACATCTCAAAATATGTACCAACTTGGATTTTGGCGTATACTCGAAGGCTTTGCTTATGGTGCGGAATGGCCAGTGGGAGCTGCATTGCTTGCTGAATATGCCACTGCAAAACATCGTGGACGTATCATGGGCATTTTACAAAGTGCGTATGCTATCGGGTGGGCAGGTTCTACGTTAACCTTTTATGTAGTATATTCAATGTTTCCAGATGGGACTGCTTGGCGCTTTCTATTTTTAGTTGGTATCTTGCCGGCACTTACAATCTTTTGGATTCGCCGATCCGTCAAAGATCGAGTGGTAATCAAGAAGGCTACAGAATCCAAAAATTCATTTTTGATGTTGTTTCAGGGTTCGACCAAACGGACTACGATTATTGCAACAATTATGGTATTTGGAATGAACGGAATGTACTATTCAGTTTTTGCCTTTTTACCCCTATACCTAAAAACTGTCCAAAACTTAAGTTTAATTGGGACAGCAACATACGTTTGGATTACAATAATAGGGTCCTTTCTAGGATATGTATTCTCAGGTTTTCTACATGATAAACTAGGACGTCGTCCAACCTTTACGATATTTATTCTAGGAGCTGGGGCAACCATTTCATTATTCATATTTCTGCCAATTGAAGGTACAATGATTGCCTATGCGATAGGTTTACTCCTTGGATTTTTCGCTTCGGGTCAGGCAGGTGGGTTAGGTTCATTCTTATCAGAACTCTTTCCGACAAAGATGCGAGCTACAGGTAAAGGTTTTGCATACAATGTTGGCCGCGGGATATCCGCTCTTGGTCCAGCCTTTATCGGGATTGCCGCCAGTTCGCTGGGATTAGGTAACGCAATTCTTGTTATTGGATTGGCATCTTGTTTAATAGCTGTATCCATGGTTTGGTTATTACCAGAGACCTGCGGTAAAGAGATTGTTGAAGAAAGTGAAACTCTTGTTCAAAGTTTATTAAATGAGAATCCTAAATCAACTGTTAATATTTATTAAAACGCTTACATCTGTTGAGGCGTCTGTGAATTGGATAACATCAGTTTTTGTCTAAAAAAGGAGAAGATAAACGATGAACCCTACTATTCAAAATAATGGAATTAATGTTCCAGCATTAAAAGGATTTAAACAAGAGGTTTCAAATAATGCAGAAAGCGGAATGATTGATTACAATGTCAGCCTTGAATGGATTGGCGGTACGAAATCGAAAGTAACGACAACAGGAATTACTCTTGGAGGACAACAGTTGGAACGAAACTTTACTTTTGTAATAGATGAACCTGAACAACTTTTAGGAGAAAACACCAACCCGACACCCCAGGAATATTTATTGGGAGGGATGGGTGCATGCATGGTAGTTGGATATACAGTTGGTGCATCCGTTTTGGGAATCACACTCGAAAAACTAGAAATTGATTTGAAAGCTGGTTTGGATTTAGGAGGATTTCTTGCAGTGAACCCAAATTCGCCTATTGGCTTTAAAGATGTTAAGTATACCATTCGTGTTAAAGGGAATGGTACAAAAGAACAATTTGAACAAATTCATAATACAGTTATCAGTACCTCACCAAACAGAGCTACTATTGCTAACAAAATAAATATCCTTTCTGAATTAATTATTGAGGAATGATACTCCCAAATTACTTTTGTTTAACATATGTAAGGTTCAGTAGAAAAAATTCATGAACCCTTATAAAAATTCTTATTTTTGGATCAGTTTCAGTAACCATAAAACAGTAATTATAAAATAAGAACCTCTCAAAAAACGGATTTCCAAATACTGTTGGAAATCTGTTTTTTATATCAATTTGTATATATTTTTCTGGGAAACTCCACAGGAACTCCACAGGGACGGTTCTCATGGTTTTTAATGAGGTTAGTTCTGACCACAAGAACCGTTCCCATGGTTTATTGGTTTCCTCGACTCCTGTCAGCAGCTGTGCCTTTTTTCCTCTAAAACGAATAAAAAAGCTTAGTATTTCTTTTAATCTTTGTTGGGGCGGAACTGTATGGTTTTCATTCAAATATTCCTCAATATCCTCGAAAAATAGATCAATGCTGTCTTTAATTAAATCCAGACATAGTTCACCTTTGTTTCGATAACGGCGATAGAGTGTTCCCGGACCAATTTGTGCTTCAGATGCAATTTGATTCATACTTACCTGTTCAACACCATATTGCTCAAATAGCCTTTGGGCTGTATTCAATATCAACTGTCGATTCCTGGCAGCATCACGTCGCTCAGTCCGAGTATGGCTTCACTGCGTATACAAATATCCAATGACCCATTGCTCAGTAAAGAAACGCAGTATCAAAAATATAAAAATAAAGGAGAACACATTTCGTTACCCCGTAAATGTGTTCTCCTTTATTTTTCTGCTATTAATCTTAATAAGAACATATAGTTAGGATTTTTCCTTTCAATATATTTTTATATTAAGGTTAATCCGTATATTTAATACCTTTTAAGATCATATTGACTTTTAATTTAGTATCTTGGACGATATTTTTTCGAAATTCCTTTGCCTTTTTGAAGGCATCCGTCATTCCTGATGCTAAAATCTTGATTTCTCTAGTGCCCACCGGTTCTTCTAGTAGAAAAATATACTCTTTCATGCTGTTTCACCTCTCAATTTGTAATTTTAATATAATTATATACGATTTTGTAAGCGATTACCACATTTTTTTGTGAACACTTTCACATATCTCAGCATATTTTGTTTAGGTTAATTAAAATGAAGGTATAGCTGTTTTTGATAGGATTTAGAAAATAATACTTATTAAATGAGGGCCAGCCATTGAATGAATGATTGGCTTTTCGTATTTATATATTAATTTATATAGCTAGATAATTAAGACCTTCGGTTTTTTTTAACCGAGAGGTTCAGATAAAATAGGGGGAAGTCACTATGTCAACTATAACAGGGTTTCTGCCCAGCACATCCGCTTTTAAATTTGGAAACAGCTTTCCACAAGTTCCATTAAAGAAAGTAGTTCTGGGTCGGCGGATTACAATCGGTGATGCTTCGTATGGTCTCTGTGGCGGCATGATTTATACTATCATGGATTACTTTGAAGCAAAAATGCCGATCCCCTCCAATCCGACAGCCCCTTCCGCTGGTCCATTGTTCGAATATATCGTAAATCGGCAGATTGAAAGCTTTCATTTGCCCTTAGGTCTTATGAAATATATGGTACTGATGAATCCTTTTCTCCCGGATCGTGAAACAATAGTTAGTAAAATTGGATTTGCGCCGCACGGAAGGTTGTGGAGAATGATAAAAGTGGAATGGCCAAGGATAAAAAATGATCTTGATAACGGAAAGCTTACACCACTTGGGTTAGTCAGAGTAAAATCCCTTAATCCTTTTCAAATCAGTAAACATCATCAAGTTCTTGCATATGGGTATGACTTGAAGGATAACAATCTATCCATTAACATATATGATCCTAATTATCCGAATGATGATTATGTAACCTTATCATTATATATAGAAAAGCCGGTCTCGACTCCTGTGGTTCATTCAAAATCATCTGAACCGATTTATAGTTTCTTTAGAACGAATTACAAGTTTACAAGGCCGGTAGATTTAAATTAGATTTCAAGCGATTCGTTGTCTCAGGAACGATATTAATCGCAAAATTTTAAGGCCTAGCATAGAAGAGAAATTTTTTGAAAAATTAGCAAATACCTATTATAATAAAACTAACATTTTTAAGACCAAGTCCTAATATATAGTAATAATCTTAACTAAACTGGAGATATACCATGCCAATCAAGACAAAACAAAGGAAACCAAGTATTTCAGCCTATTTTAAGACACTGGGAATCAAGGAATGTAAAAGCAAGCGTGGCTTTTGGAAACACGTTACTGAAGTAGATTCAGTCTTGGCTGAGGATCTTGAACCGCTAATATCCCGAAAAAAGCAGGGGAATCTTTATGTGGTGAAGAATGCTGCACTGCCCTTTAGCTTGGCAGTGGAATCATGGACGAAGTCCTTTCATCAGTCTTTCCTGACCTGGATAAACCGCCAAAACCAACTTAAGCCAAAGCGAATTTTGGAAATCGGATGTGATAATGGATTGTTGGCCTGCTGGTATGCCATTCGTTTTCCGGATGCGGATATAGTTGGGATCGATCAATCGGCAAACGGAATCCGGTGTGCTAAAGAGTTGTCTAAGCAGCTGGATCTTACTAACGTGAGCTTTTATAGAATCGATTTTAACGAATTAAGAGAGCGTTTTTTAATGAACTCATTTGATCTGATTATTTCCGTGCGAACCTTTCATGAAATTATGGGACCTCTTTTCATTCCAAAGTATTGGTCACTGCCAGATTGCTTGAAGGAAAATCCAACGTATGGAGACGGTTTGTATTTGCAAATAGTGGATGAATTGTTAACCGAGGATGGAACCTACCTCTCTTGTGAGCGATTCGAAAACCCTGCAGATGTCGGGAAGTGGGCAAATTCACTGAAACAAGCAAATCTACATGTGCAATGGGATGACTGCGATATCATCGATTATCATGAGTTAGGAACCAAAAAGCGTTCTCCTATCATTGTGGCGACAAAGAGGGAGACAGGGATTACAACCTTAGAAGGTATGGAACACCTTTATACGAAAGATTATCCTTTAGTATTAGAAGCAGGGAAATCTTACAATGGGGCGAAAGCTGAGTTTGCCTACCACCGCTTGGGGGAGAAAACCTTCAAATCAGGCCACTCTCTGGATGTGCCCGGCCACTGGCATGTGTTTCGGTTTGAAATTTGGGAGACGAGCGTTTTTCTGCTTGTCTATAGCTATGGGAATATGGGGCATCGTCATTTGGACATTCTTCCTGCAGGGGCAGACTTAGATGCCCAACTGCTGATAGAGGAGGCAATCGTGCAGTACAGTCACCTCGGACCAATTGTACAGTACGACCACCAGGAAGATTGTCCAAAAAGCTATATTATGTCTACCATGGAGAAATAGCAGCGAAGACTATGGCAAACTCTATTGTATAGTGTTTTAGATTAGTACCTTTAAGAAGTGAAGGGTACTTTTTTACAAGAATCTATCCTTATGATTATGGTTGTTAGAATAATATATTTTTAAAAAATTCGAAATATATTGACAACGGAGGGAAATCACGGTAAATTATGTATTAATAGTAAATATAATATAAGGTTATAAAGTTATAATATTATAAATTAGGTGTGATTTTATGAAAATAGATAAACATAATCATGTTCCTCTCTATCGTCAAGTGGAACTAGTATTAGAAGAAAAAATTAAATCCAAGCAGTGGGATATAGGTTATCAGCTGCCAACTGAACAGGAATTAGCTGATCTGTTTGATGTGAGTACCATTACGGTCAAACGGGCGGTCATTGAATTGGTAAACAAAGGGTATCTTTACCGGCAAAGAGGGAAAGGTACTTTTGTAGCGGGTTCCAAGAATGAACAAGATATTAATGTGTTCTTCTCCAAAACAACAGAGGAAGAGGAACATCCGCATGAATTACTCGGTTTTTCGATTGAAAATGCGGAAAACGAGGTGGCAGAAAAACTAGAATTGCAGCCTGAAGCAAAAATCATTAAGATCAAGCGTTTAAAAATTGAGAATGATGTTCCAGTTGCACTTGAGTCCTCGTATCTGCCCTATGATCAATGTCCTGGCCTGACGCCAAATGATATAAATAATGAACTTATCTACAATATTCTGAGAGATAAGTTTCATATTTTGTTAGGAAGGGCTAGGCTATTAATTAAGCCGTATATTGCTTTAGGTGAAATGGCAGAATGGCTTCAGGTAGAACCAGGTACGCCTGTGTTTGAATGGGAGAGGTTTACGTATACCAAGCAGGGAAAGGTAATTGAATACTCGAAATTTTATGTACGCCATGATCAAGTTACCTATTATACTGAGATTCATTTTTAGATAAGAATAAATGTATAATATTATAACTTAATAGATTATAATATTATATTTTTTTGAAAGCGCTTATCTGAAAATTTAAAAAATTACATCAATGATTACTAAAATAATTTAAAAGGAAAGGGAGGAAGGTCGAGTAGCTAAAGTATTGCCGCATATAAGAGATATCTATATTTGAGGAGGAGTAAAGATGAAAAAAAGAAACCTGTTTTTAGCTCTATTAATTATTCTTGTTCTGGGTATTATTTCTGCGTGCAGCAGCCAAACGGGAAATTCGTCTGAAAAATCAGCAGGTGAAGGCGGAAAAACATTAGTATTTGCGGCCTACGGTGGAAGCTATGAAAAGAAGATGAAAGAGACACTTATTCCAAAGTTTGAAAAGGAATACGGTGTGAAAGTGAAGTATATTACCGGAAGTTCTGTTGATACACTGTCAAAACTTCAGGCACAAAAGGATAAGCCGCAAATCGATGTCGCTTTCATGGATGATGGACCGCAGGCTCAGGCAAAAGCTTTTGGTTTACTAGCCCCATTAGATGAGAGTATTGTAACAAACCTGAAAGATGTCTATGATATTGCCAAAGATAAGGACAAGATCGGAGTTGGTTTTGGGATTATTACGACGGGATTAGCGTATAACAAAGATACCTTTAAACAAAATGGCTGGGAGCCGGTTAAATCCTGGAATGACTTAGTAGATCCTAAGTTTAAAGATAAATTAGTTCTGCCATCCATTGCCAATACGTACGGAGTGCATATGCTTCTCATGTCAGCTATAGCAAACGGAGGAAGCGCGAAGGATATTGAACCTGGATTTGAAAAAATGAAGGAAATTGCTAAAAACGCAGTGACATTTGATAAAACCGCTGATGTTTCTAACTACTTCTTACAAGGTCAAACAGTTGCAAGTGCGTGGGGAAGCAGCCGCGTGTACACCCTGCAAGATACAGGATTCCCAATTGAATATGTGATACCAGAGGAGGGTGCCCCTGCACTTATGGCAACGGTTAGTGTGGTAAAAGGCGCTCCAAATGAAGAGCTGGCCCAAAAGTTTGTTAATTTTATTTTAAGTGAAGATACCCAAGTGGAATTTGCAAACGCTTTATTTGACGGTCCTGTCAATAAAAACGTGAAACTAGATGGGGATATTACCAAGAAGATCGTTTACGGTGAAGATGAAATTGCAAAGCTTGTTAAAGTAGATTGGGAGTATGTCAATACAAAAAGAGCGGAATGGACAGAGAGAGCAAATAAAGAAATTGAAGTGACCCACTAATGAAGGGGTGAAATGATGAGCTATTTATGCCTTGAAAACGTAGTAAAAACCTTTAATAAAACAGAAGTTGTAAAAAAGATGAACCTTGAAATCAAGCAGGGAGAGCTTGTTTCTTTCCTTGGGCCATCAGGCTGCGGAAAAACAACTACCTTAAATATGATTGCTGGGTTTCTAGATGTAGACGGCGGAAGAATCGTGGTGGATGGGAAGCCTGTTCACCTGCTTCCTCCTAATAAAAGAGAAATGGGCATGGTTTTTCAAAACTATGCTCTCTTTCCCCACATGACCGTATTTGATAATGTTGCCTATGGTTTAAAGCTTCGCAAGGTTAGTAAAAGCGAGATTCATACCCGTGTTACAGAAGCGCTTGAGATGGTCCGGCTGGCAGGCTATGAAAAACGCTATCCAAAGGAGCTGTCCGGTGGTCAGCAGCAGCGTGTTTCACTAGCAAGAGCACTCGTGATCAAGCCGAAAGTTTTGCTTCTTGATGAACCATTAAGCAATCTGGATGCCAAACTTCGTCAAGAAATGCGTGAAGAAATCGTGGAAATTCAAAAAAAGGTTGGGATTACCACCATTTTTGTCACTCATGATCAGGAAGAGGCACTTGCGATATCAGACAGAATAGCGGTTATGTATGAAGGCAGAATTGAACAGGTCGATACTCCAGTGGCCATTTACAACCACCCTCAGACTGATTTCGTCTCAAGGTTTATTGGCGAAGTAAACCAGATTCAAGGTCAGGTGCTCGAGGCACTGAGTGATAATCAATGCTTAGTGTCTTTGGACGGCTATAAGCAGGTTCTATTGGTTCACCAGCCGAAGGATTCTGTGATTGACTTTTATATTCGGCCTGAAAAAATACAAATTTCGATAGAAAATAGTGATGGTCTTCAGGTTAGCGTGGAAAGGAAAATGTTTTTGGGGGCGAAAACCCGGTACATTTTAGTAAACAAGGAGAAACAATTCATTGCTGATATTTCCAATGTTGCGTTAAATCCAGATCTGGTTCAAGAGGGGAAACATGTATGTATTAAATGGAATCCAGAGGATTTATTAGCTACCAAAAAGTGAGGTGACTTGATCCAATGCAGGCTGAAACAGCGTATCAGGAACAGGAACTGCTATTCAGGGAGAAAAAAAAGCATTTAACGAAGAAAAAGCTTGATTATTTGCTTTTATTACTTCCGACCCTCGGTATTTTTATTTTCTTCTTTTTGCTTCCGTTGTTCTTCCTTTTTATCACAAGCTTTAAGACTTTTGACGCAGCTAGCGGGATTGGCAATGACTGGACGCTACAGAATTATATTAAATTTATTACCGATAAATTCTATCTTGGGGTTGTATGGCGGACGGTCAAAATAGCGCTGATTACTACACTGGCTGCGATTGCTATTTCGTTCCCAGTAGCCTATCAAATTACAAAAGCAAAGGGAAGGATTAAGAATTATTTAACCCTTTTAGTTCTGTCACCCCTGTTAATCAGCATGGTCATCCGTTGTTATGGCTGGGTCATTTTGTTGTCCAATAATGGAGTGATCAATCATACGTTAATGAAATTTGGGTTGATTGATAAACCATTAACCTTGCTCTATACGGAGTTTAGCGTGGTCATAGGAATGGTGCACGTGTTATTTCCTTATATGGTGTTAAGTATTATGGGTTCGCTTGATAGAATCGACCCATCTGTGATCCGAGCTTCACAAAATTTAGGTGCCAGCTCGATTCGAACCTTCTTTTCCGTCATCTTGCCTTTAACGCTGCCTGGAATATTTGCTGGTTCCGTTATGGTTTTTAGTTTAGGCGTGAGTTCCTTTGTTACTCCTGCGATTCTAGGGGGGCCTCAGGTAAAAGTGATGTCATTCCTTACATATGAACAGGTTGGTATCATGCTGAATTGGCCATATGGGTCGGCTATTGGGTTCCTATTAATCTTTATTGCCACTATTACCATCATTATATATAGCAAATTGCTTACTAGTTCCAAAAAAGGGGTGGCCATTCAATGAGGAAGTCATTACCGAAATTTGGTTTAAATTTCTTTTGTCTGCTTGTCTACATCTTTTTGGCTGCCCCGATTGTCGTTGTTTTATTGTCTTCCTTGACAACTACCGAGTTTATCGTGTTTCCTCCCAAAGGGATCACATTCAGGTGGTATGTCGAATTAATCAATCATCCTGAATTTATGCAGTCCTTTATGCTCAGTATTACCGTTGCCTTTGGTACGGCAATCATTTCAACGATTATCGGAACGATGGCTTCTATTGCTGTTGTCCGATATCAATTTAGAGGGAAAACAGCCATCATGCAATTAGTTGGTTCACCTCTCTTAATCCCCTCCGTTGTATTTGGGGTGGCTCTTTTGCAGTTTTATTCCTGGATTGGTTTGGCCGCGAGCCCGGCAGCTTTAATTATTGGTCATATAATCTTAACCATCCCCTTTGTCATGCGCCTGGTTGTTGCCAGTTTAGTAGGCTTCGACCGCACGATCGAGCAAGCGGCTATGAATCTAGGGGCGGGAAGCCTCAGGGTATTTTTTCAAATTACTCTTCCGATCATTAAATCGGGTGTGATTGCAGGAGCTATTTTTGCCTTCATTACCTCTTTCGACGACTTAACCGTTGCCCTATTTATTGTCAGTACCGATGTGGTTACGCTGCCAGTGCGAATTTATACCTATATGCAATATCAGTATGATCCTATCATCACCTCTGTTTCTAGTATCATGATTCTTTTAACAGTCGTATTAATGGTCGTTATCGAAAGAGTATTAGGCGTAGGAAAAGTATTTGAGTCGAAAAATTCATAAGAAGGTGTTTTTATGCACATTAAACATCATCCCGTATTAGGGGAACAGCATCAAAAACAAGTAACAATCTACTTTAATAATGAACCGTATAAAGCTTATGAACACCAATCCGTAGCTGCAGCATTGTTAGCCAATGATATAAAAAAATTAGGGCAGAGCAGGAATTTAATCCAGCCAAGAGGCTTGTTTTGCTCGCGGGGCAGATGCTGCAGCTGCTATATGACGGTAAATGGGGAGGATCATGTACGAACGTGCATGACGAAGGTCGAAGAAGGCATGAAGATTTATCCGAATGATGGAGATCCAGAAGTAAGGAGTGAATGCCGTGGAGACTGATGTTCTAATTATTGGTGCTGGTCCCGCAGGTCTTACCGCTGCTTTGGAAACAGCATCAAGAGGCTTAGATGTAACCATAGTAGAAGAATCTTTTTCAATGGGCGGACAATTAATTCAACAGACCCAAGTCCTTCATTCGCTGCCTTCTTCCTATCAACCTATGCGCGGGTTTGAGTTGGCCGATCTTTTAACGAAACAATTAGAAGATTACTCTATTCGTTGTTTGCTAGGTCATCGAGTGATTGGTTTTTACAAGGATGGAAGTGTTGGTATTTCAGATGAGGTAAATGTATTCCCTCTAAAAGCGAAAAAAATAATCGTGGCTACGGGTGCGGCTGAAAATGCGCTTGCCTTTCCGAAATGGACGCTTCCGGGAGTCATGACCATAGGTGCAGCCCAAACCTTAATGAATCGGGATTTTGTGATACCAGGTAAACATGCCGTTATCGTAGGATCCAGTGACTTTACGATGGATGTTGCGCTCCAGCTTTCTGAGCTAGGTGTACAGATTAAGGGGATCATTGAAAAAACTCCAAGCTTAACGGCACGGGATGCAGAAAAAGGGGAAGAGGTTCGAAAAAGAGGTATTCCAGTTTATGTCAATTCCTCCATCAAGGAAGCCAGGGGAATTGGTAAGGTACAGGAAATTGATATCGAGAACGGAGAACAGATTGTTACCGTAAGTGTTGATGTCGTATGTATAGATGGCGGCCGGTCGCCTATTCTCGATGTTTTTTACCAGCTTGGCTGTTCATTCAGTTATCAAAAAGAACTAGGAGGCTGGATCCCGCAATACAACAAATCTTTACAAACAGACCGGGAAGATGTTTTTTTAGCGGGGAACGCTGCCGGGGTCAGTTCTCAGGGAGTATTACTAACAACAGGTATAATAGCCGGGGTTAATGTTTCTGAATCCCTGGGAGCTATCAGTAAGCAAGAGGCCGATATCGAGACCATGTCTCTATGGAGAGAACTCGAAATTCTTGAGACGAAGCTTCATCCAGATACATGGAAAGCAAGAATGCAGCATGTTGAAAACTTTGAACATCCCGTCCTTAAGGACCAATTTATCTCTTAGTTCGAAAAGATTAAGATACTAGAAGGTGATTAAATTGGATAAAACCACGATTATTTGTCGATGTGAAGAAATCAGTTACGAAGAAATCGAGGAAGTCATTTCGAATGGCGCCAAGAGATTTGATGATATTAAAAGAATGACACGCTGCGGCATGGGACCATGCCAGTCAAAAATATGCAATAGCCTGGTGTCCACTATCATTCATGAGAAAACAGGCATATCTATTCATGAGATTCCACTGCCGCGTATGAGGATGCCGATAAGTCCAATTAAGCTTGAAACCCTCGCAACGAATAGTACCTCATTTTCCACGGTGAAATCTGTTTTAGATGAGGTGGAGCTAGAGGATGGGAAGGTGAGATAAATGGAAACTAGTTATGAAACGATCATTATCGGGGGAGGGGTCGTCGGAAGCAGCATCGCTTATCACCTTTCGGAACGAAATAAGGAAGGAATTCTGGTGCTGGATCAAAAATTCCCTCTGTCGGGAACTTCAGGTTCCACACAAGCGTGGGTATGGGTTCATAATAAAACACCTTCCTGGTATGCAGAGTTTAATATGTATAGTGCCGAACTTTATCCTTATTTATCAAAAAAAATTGGGGATGTAGAATATAAACGGACTGGCGGACTTTCCCCATTTTTTAAGGAAGCCGATCGTGAAAAAGCGTTACGGCTTGCGGAGGCTTACAAAAAAATTGGCATCAAAATTAAGGTTTTATCCCGTAAGGAGGCCTTAGAAAAAGAACCATCGCTCAATCCGGAGGTTGCAGGCGCTACGTATAGTTCCATTGATGGCAACGTCAATCCTTTTCGGTTAGTCGATAGGTATATGAGAGCGGCCCAGAAAAATGGAGTTCAATACTCTACTTATAATAAAGTAACGGAAATTCAAAAGCTTCCTGGGAAATTCATTGTTGTCTCACAAAAGGGAACGTTCGTTTGTAAGAATCTTATTCTTGCTGGCGGCACCTGGTCAAGAGAATTAGGAAAATTAGTAGATATCACCATTCCGGTCAACCAGTTAAGAGGGCAGATTCTTGTTACCGAACCCCTAAAACCTTTTTTACATTATACCATCAGCGGGTTAAGACAGGCCTATAATGGCGAGGTATTAATCGGTTATTCAATGGAAGAAGAAGGATTTAACAGAGCAACCACATTGGATGTTATTCAAGAAACGGCTAATATGGCTGTTCACTATGTTCCGCAATTAAAAAAAGCAAAGGTTGTTCGCGCTTTTTCAGGAATTCGAGCCATGCCGGAAGATGGTTTTCCCATTCTGGGGAAAATCCCGGGTATTGAAAACCTTTATGTGGCAGCTACACATAGCGGCGTAACTCTATCACCGCTAATAGGAACTCTTATGACTGAGTTAATTCTGGATGGGGAAACTTCAATCCCAATTGATCGCTATTCCATCAGCAGGTTTGATTTGGCCCTTAGATAAATAAGTGTCATAATTTATATAATAAAAATTTATTAAACCATTACAGGAGAGATTTGTATGCCACTTTTAATCATTAGAGGAGTTTCAGTGGATCAGGTAAAAACGGTTAGTACTTCATTAGTACAAGATTTGGCGGATTTATGTGCATGTGGAACGGACAATTTCACCTTAGAAATTGTCCATTCTACCTATGTATTTGATGGCAATGAAGTGCCGGGTTACCCATTAATTGAAGTAAAATGGTTCAATCGCGGTCAGGAAATTCAAGATCAATTTGCCAGCATTGTAACCAAACATATACAAGCACTCGAATTTCCAGAAGTAGAAGTCGCTTTCAGCACATTTCAGGAGTCCGCTTATTATCTGAACGGAAAGAGTTTTGCCTCATCGTGACATAAAAGATTTTTATTTTTTAGAAATAACTTTTAGTAAAAAAATGGCGTTCCTAAACTAAAATCAGTTTGGGCACGCCATTTTTATAAAATTTTTGAAATCAATTGGGTAATCCTGCTATTTTTTTAAAACATTAACACCGGGTTTATTGACAGAACCGGTGAAGCTGCCATCAAAACGGAAGTGGCTCGAAAGAAGATTGAACTAGAATACACTGTTTGAGAGGGAGTATCGCAATGAAATTTACTAGATTTACTAAAGGTTCGTCCGTTTACACAGGTGTGATGTCTGAAAACACGATACAAGTAATTAATGGAGATATTTTTGGTGATAATTGGGAGTATACAGGACAAATATTTTCTGTAACTGATGTGACACTGCTGGCGCCTATAAAGCCAAACCAAATTATTGGAATTGGAGCAAACTATGTTTCTAAACTGGAAGACCGACCTTCAGAGCTTCCAGAAATTCCGGTATTCTTCTTTAAACCAATATCCTCCGTTATTGGGCCTGAGGAAGATATCATCCTTCCGGAAGGGATCGAAAAGGTGAAGTTCGAATCAGAGTTAGCCATTGTCATTGGTAAGGAAGCTAAAAATGTTCCTGAATCAGAAGTGTTGGATTACGTGTTCGGATATACGGTTGGAAACGATGTAACAGCTCCTCAATTTTTTCATCAGGACGGGCATTGGACCATTGGAAAGTCCTTTGATACCTTCACACCACTAGGGCCAGTTATTGAGACAGAATTAGATCCATTTGCTGTGAATGTGGAAGCAAGACTGAATGGTGTGGAGAAGCAAAATAGTGCAACCGAGCTAATGATTATTCCGATCCGAAGAATGGTATCCTATCTGTCAAAAGTGATGACACTTCAGCCGGGGGATGTCATCCTGACTGGTAGTCCAGTTGGAGCAGAGTTTGTCGGTGCTGGAGATACAATTGAATGTAAAATTAATGAGATTGGGACATTGAGCAATTCATTTGTATTGGCAAAAGAGCAAGTTAAATCTTAATCATACTAAATAAGTGAATATGCATTAAAATTCCATAATAGGGCGCAATTCTGTAGCAAGAATTGCGCTCGTTCTTTATGTATTGGGTTATATTGTGGTAAAAGAGGTTGTAGTTGTTTTAATTAAATATTCTTATTGAACTGATAGGCAGATTTTTAAGATCAACTTCAGTGATGCATATTATCCTCCCTAACCCCAAAATTCTGAACCTTAACGGATTGATTTGATTTCTCCCTATGCTGAATCTAACTTCATTCTCCTATAGACTCTTTAGCTGCTCGTATTCCAGATTCAACGGCTATCAATCCCACCTTTTTGAGAGGTAATGTCAGTATGTCCAAGTTTAATAGATTTTTTGTCCTTCCATGAATAATACTACTTTCTAGTTGAATAAGATGGCAGTAAGCCATATTACGGTCTAATTAGAAGTGTAGAGGAGAAAAAACATGTTAAATTACGTATTTCCTAAGCTATCCTCTGATCAAATGATTTCAATCATCAGAAGTGGACTTGAAAAAACCAAAACACCTAAGAAGATCATTATTATTGGCGCAGGTATGTCAGGACTGGTCTCGGCCTCTATACTTAAGCAAGCTGGACACAATGTTACAATCCTTGAAGCTACTGATAGGGTGGGAGGGAGGATCTATACGTTAAGAGGCGATTTAAGGGATGGGCAATATCTTGAGGCTGGGGCAATGCGAATTCCTCATACTCATTTGTTGACTTTGGAATATATAAAAAAATTCAAACTTCCGGTTAATAGGTTTCTCAATTCGACTCCTAATGACATTATTTATATTAAAGGAATCAAAACTCGTTTTAAGGTGTATGAACAGAACCCCGATATTTTGCGCTTTCCCGTGTACCCACAAGAAAAAGGTAAAACTGCTAAGGAGTTGCTTCAATTAGCAATAAAACCGGTGACAGATTTTATTGAACAAAACCCAAAGAGAAATTGGCCTTGGGTCATAAAAGAATTGGATAAATACTCGATGGACACTTATTTGAGATATAACCCGTTTGGAGTCACATTATCTCCGGGTGCCATCGAAATGATTAAAGTAATTCTTACACTGGAAGGACTTATGGAGCTTTCTTTCTTGGAACTGTTACGTGAACTGTTAATCCTATTTACCCCTGATATCACCTTTTATGAAATCACGGGCGGTAACGATCAACTTCCTAAAGCATTTACGACTCAATTAAAAGAAGAAATATTTTACGGACAAAAAGTGAGGAAAATTGTGCAGCATGACAACCAAGTAACCATTTATTCTGTCCATAAAATCTTAGAGCCATTTCAAATCACCGGTGATCTTGCGATTGTGACCATTCCTTTTTCAGTGTTACAATTTGTGGAAATCGAACCGCGAAATTCTTTTTCTGAAAACAAATGGAAGGCAATTCGGGAACTTAATTATGCGGGCTCTACGAAGACCGGCATCCAGTTTAAAAACAGGTTCTGGGAAAGGCAAGGTTTGTATGGTGGGCAAACCGTTACGGATCTCCCTATTAAATATATTCAATACCCGAGTTATGACCTCGGTACACAAGGATCGGGTGTTATTTTAGGGAGTTATACATGGGAGGATGATGCTGTACCTTGGGACAGTTTGGAAAATGATGATCGCTTGGAATATGTATTAAAAAACTTGGCAGCCATTTATGGTAAACAGGTGTTTAGTGAGTTTCAAGCAGGAGTGAGCCACAGTTGGGTTCGATATCCGTATTCTGCTGGGGCATTTACGATGTTTAAACCCGAACAGGTAAAAGAATTATCTCCTTATATTTCTACTCCCGAAGGAAGAGTTCATTTTGCTGGCGAACATGCCTCAACTACTCATGCTTGGATCCAAGGTGCAATCGAGTCCGGAATACATGCTGCTTTTGAAGTCAATGACTTACCAAGAACTTTAATTCAGGTTTAATCAGCAAAAAAGGTAAGGTTTATTCAACAATACTAGCAAATAAAAAATGTGTGTTTATTCAATTAAAGAGCGCGTTTGTGGAAGATCATAAGTCTAATTCCCTGCTAAAAATACGGAGGGATTAGGCTTTTTTATCTTTCAAAATCCTTAACATTGTAAATTCGGATTCCTGACGTTACCCATAGGTAAATGCATTGGCGATAAGTGGAAAATCTAGTGGCAATCGCTGGTAAAAAACATGACAGAAGTGGTACATTCTTATGGCTGTAATCACTTAACACCTAGCTTGGAGGGGATAGTAGAAGATATTAATTTCAGAAGTACTAAAATTCGCACGTTTAGCCAAGCACTAGTTACAGTTTAAATGCAACACTTGCAAACGAAGCGATTACTAAATTGGAGTCGTATGGGGAAAAGACGAATCCCTTTCCACTTAGGACTTAACTATCTGCTCTTTATTCGTAATCCGTTTTACTATGCTGTTATCCGACCGATCGTGAACCTCTTTATCATCGTAATTAAGACAGCCACAGGTTTTCTTTTTTAGCAGAGTAACTAAATTTGTTGTTAAAATTTATACTAAGTATTAATATATTTAGTATAAGAATAGAATAAATTGAGCTAAGGGTGAGCTGAGATAAAAAATGAACCTCTATATCAACAAATAAAAAATAAAATTAAAGAGCAAATTCTATCTGGTAGGCTGCGAGTAGGTGATCGTGTTCCCTCCGAAAAAGAGTTAACAGAGGAATTTCATGTAAGTCAGATTACTACTAAAAACGCACTTTCTGGTCTTGCGGAAGAAGGGATAGTAGAAAGAATTAAAGGGAAAGGAACTTTTGTTTGTGAAAGTAACCTAACGACTTCAATCAGACAACCGAATAAACCGACTGAATTAATTGGACTTATTCTTCCTAGTATGAAAACAAGGATTGAACTAGAGTTTGTCAATTTTATTGAAAAGTATGTTTCAAAGAATGGCCATAATCTAATAATAAAAATAACAAGAGAGTCTCAATTTGAAGAAGCAGATGCTATTGAGATGTTTAAAAAAATGAAAGTTAAAGGAATGATTATTTTTCCTACCGAAAAAGATAATTATAATGAAGCAGTGCTAAGGCTTACACTGGATAAATTTCCATTAGTATTAATTGACAGGTATATGGAGAATATTTTAACTTATAGTGTTACCTCTGAAAATGAGGTTGGGACTTTAGAAGCTATCTCATTCTTATTAAATAAAGGCCATAAAAATATTGGGCTTGTGTCTCCAATTATTACAAATACAGTAACTGACGAGAGAGCTAGAGGGTTTGAAAACGCTTTTTTGAAAAGGAGAACTACCATTAATAAGAATCTATGGCTGACATTAAGTTTCAATGAAATTTCTCAGAAGAAAACTCCAAAGTTAATTAAAGAATTTCTAATGAGTAGACCTGAAATGACAGCTGTATTTACAATGAATGCTGAATTAGCTGTGTATACTCATTTAGCAATAAGTTCTCTTAAGAATGAAACATGTCGAGATATTGAATTATTAACCTTTGATTCACCAGGTATACCTGGAATCTCGTTTATAAAGCAGGATATTGCTGAATGTAGTAAAAAAACAGTTGACCTACTATTAGAACAAATTGGAGGAATTTATAAACCGAAAAGAATTTATGTACCTGTCCATCTTAATTTAAGTGAAAATGTAGATTGGTTGGAAACTATAATAACCTAACTATGGTTACACTATATGAAAATAAAGTAGCTCAATGTATATATCCCATTCAAAAGGTAGTAAACCCAAACGTCCTCTGTCGTCGTTTGGGTTTTTTCATGAGATTATTTCTAAGGTAAAAAAGGTTAGAAAAAATTAACTTTTCAACAAATAGTATAATTTATATTAAATTTAGTATATAAAAGTTAATTTACTTAATATAAGATGTAAATGTAAGCACTTCCAATGACTGGATTATCAAGAAATCATTAATAAGTTTCATTTAAAAGGAGTTATATAAAATGACAAAAAAAAACATTCCAAGAAAAGAATATCCACGTCCCCATTTTGAAAGGGAAGACTGGCTGAATTTAAATGGGGAGTGGAATTTCAAATTTGATAGTGAAAACAAAGGTGAAAAGGAAAAATGGTATGAAAAATTAAATTTTGATAAAAAAATTATTGTTCCTTTTACATATGAAACAGAATCCAGCGGCATTGGAGAGGATGTATTTTGTCCTAATGTCTGGTATCAAAAAAGCATAATTATTCCAAGTGAATATGAAAATAAGGAGATAATACTTCATTTCCAAGCAGCTGATTATATAACGAAGCTATGGGTGAACGGCACCTTTGTTGGTAAAAAAAAGGGTGGGCAAATAGCTTTTTCTTTCAATATTACTGATTTTTTAGATGGGACAAATGAATTAAATATTGTTGTGAAAAACGAAGATAGTCAAAGCTGTTTTCAGCCAAGAGGAAAACAAAGATGGTTAGATCATAGTTATGAATGTTGGTATGTTCAAACAACGGGAATTTGGCAAACTGTATGGCTTGAGTTTTTAAATGAAGCACATGTTCAGGCAGTCAAAATAACTCCAGATATAGATACAGAATCAGTTGAGTTTGCATATGAAGTTTCAGGTAACATTGATCATTCCTTAGAGTTAAGGACATCCATATATTTTAAAGGTCAACAAATAAAATCTTTCGACCAAACCGTATGCCGTCCAAATCAAACAATTACTACTAATATTGCAAGTGATTTTCATCATTGGAGAGTTGTATATTGGAGTCCACAATCTCCCAATTTATATGATGTAGAATTTACATTAACTAAGAATGGTAAAGTAATAGACTATGTAAAATCATATTTTGGGATGAGGAAAATCTCTATAGAGAATGGGAACGTATTGCTTAATAATATTCCACTTTATCAAAAATTAATTTTGGATCAGGGTTATTGGGGAGAGTCACATTTAACACCACCTTCAGAAGAAGCGATTATTGAGGATATTGATCGTACATTAGAGATGGGCTTTAACGGAGTAAGAAAACATATGAAAGTGGAAGATCAACGATTTCTATATTGGGCAGATAAAAAGGGTCTACTTGTTTGGTCTGAAATGGCTGCAACATATGAGTTCTCCGATGAGGCTGTTCAAAATTTTACAGAGGAATGGATGGAGGTTGTAAAACAACATTATAATCACCCATGTATCATTACTTGGACTCCGTTTAATGAATCTTGGGGTGTGAAAAATATTTATACAGACGTTAAGCAGCAAAAGTTTACAGAAGGAATCTATCATCTAACTAAAGCAATCGACAGTATGAGACCTGTTATTGTAAACGATGGTTGGGAGCATACAGTTTCAGATATTATTACGTTACACGATTATGAAGAGTATGGGGATGAATTTCTAAGCCGCTATGGAAATAAAGAAAAAGTAGTTCATAACGAAATAGCGTTTAATAATTCTAAGCATGCTATGGCAGTAGGCTATAAATATAAGGGGCAGCCAATCATTATAAGTGAATATGGCGGTATTGCATTCAATTCCGAAAAAGGCTGGGGCTATGGTAATCAGGTAAAGAGTGAAGAGGACTTCTTACACCGTTATGAATCTATTACTCAAGCTATTAAAAATACTCCATATATTAGTGGATTTTGCTATACACAAATTACCGATGTGCAGCAAGAGGTTAATGGATTGCTAAAGGAAGATAGAGTGCCAAAAGTAGACTTAAACAAAATTAGAGAAATTAACAGTAAATAAATTTTCAATAGTAAAAGGAGACAGTTATGACAATTCGCCAAGAATACCCTCGCCCACAATTAATAAGACAAGACTGGCTTAATTTAAATGGGGAATGGGATTTTGAATTTGATGATCAGAATATAGGATTAGATGAAAAATGGTTTAAAAATAATAGGGAATTCAAACAAAAAATAAATGTCCCTTTTGCCTATCAGTCTAAGCTGAGCGGAATAAACGATTCTACTTTCCATGACTGGGTTTGGTATCGTCGTAAATTTGAAATTCCTGATTCAATGATTGGAAAGCAAATTATCATGCATTTTGGTGCAGTAGATTATCGAGCTATGGTATTCATAAATGGAAATTTAGTAGGTACTCATGAAGGTGGGCACACACCATTCTTATTCGATATTACTAATTATTTAATAAATGGAACACAATCTGTTGTTGTAAGAGTTGAAGATCCCTCTATTGAAGAGACGATTCCTCGCGGAAAGCAATATTGGATTGAGAAATCAGATGGAATTTGGTATACACGGACTACAGGAATTTGGCAGACGGTTTGGTTGGAGGCGGTGAATAAAACTCATATAAACAAGGTGAAATTCACTCCAGATATTGACAATGGCGATATTATTATTGATGTTGAATTAACAGGTGACTATATTAATAAAGCTCTTGAAATTGATATCACGTTTAAAGGTGATAATGTAGCGAATGATTCAGTGAAAATTCATGAAGGGTTTTTTAGGAGATCAATTAATCTCTATAATAGGAAAATTTTTCGAACAGGTTTCCATCATGCTGGATGGAATTGGACACCAGAAAGTCCTAATTTATTCGATGTGAATATACGTGTAAGAGAGAAAGAGCAAGTACTAGATGAAATTACTACTTATTTCGGGATGAGAAAAATTCATACTGAAAATGGGATGGTCTATTTAAATAACAAGCCATATTATCAAAAACTAGTACTTGATCAGGGATACTGGCCAGAAGGGTTATTAACTGCTCCAACAGAGCAAGATTTAAAGAGAGATATCGAACTATCAAAAGAAATGGGGTTTAATGGCTGTAGGAAACATCAAAAGGTAGAGGATCCACTATTTCTTTATTGGGCGGATAAATTAGGTTTTCTGGTTTGGGGAGAATGTGCTGCGGCTCCTTCATATAGTGAGGACGCAGTTGCACGTCTGACAAATGAATGGATTGAAATCATTAATCGTGACTACAATCATCCGTGTATTGTAACTTGGGTTCCCCTAAACGAAAGCTGGGGAGTTCCTCTTATCTGTAATAATGAACAACAAAAGCATCACTCGGCAGCTATGTATCATTTAATACATTCACTTGACACAACAAGGTTAGTCATTTCTAATGATGGATGGGAATTAACGAAAACTGATATATGTGCTATTCATAATTATAACCATGGACATAAGGATGAATTTGAAAAATACAATGAGTTTCGAAATTCAGTATTAACAAAAGAAAACCTACTTAACTCAAGACCAGCAGGACGAAGGATTTACACAAAAGGATTCGATCACTGTGGTGAACCAATTCTTTTAACAGAGTTTGGTGGAATCGGTTATAAAGTTGGAAATGAAAGTGGATGGGGTTATACTTCCGTTTTGAGTGAAGAAGATTATATAGCTGATTTTGAACGAGTTATGAAAGCAATCTATGAATCTAATTCATTACATGGTTTTTGTTATACACAGTTAACAGATGTAGAACAGGAGATCAATGGTATATTAACATATGATCGAACCCCAAAATGTAATTTAAAAACGATTCGTGAAATTAATGATATGTGGCACAAAAATGTTTAAATTAATTTTTTACATCATTATCAAAATTGATAACAAGTAGGTATGCACCTATTTGATTGAAAATTATGAGGATTCAGTTAAATGGGTTTATATATAGTAAAATGCTTAATTATAAATGTGTTTTTTATTAATTAATCTGTGCCTAAGTAGGAGGGGGTCCAAGTTACAAGCTGTTAGTGGATTAGTTTTAATAATTAAATATCGGGGGGAAAACAAATGAAGAGAAAAGCAGTATTAATGTTTTCTATACTTTTTACAATTATGTTGGCTTTGTCAGGATGTAGTTCATCCAGTTCAGGTTCTTCAGCCTCGGCTAAAAATGAAATTATATATTGGAATCCGTTTACAGGACCTGATGGCGAAAATATGAAACAAATCGTTAATGAATATAACAAAACAAATCCAAAATTCAAGATAAAAAATGTATCAATTGAAGCTGATGATATGTATAAAAAGATCCCAACTGTTGTTAACTCTGGAAAAGGTATCCCTGATCTTACAATTGTCCATGCTGAGAGAATTAAACAGTTTGTTGACAATGACCTATTAGCAACTTATGACGATAAGTTGGCTGACTATCCTGAAATTAAAGCTGAAAACTATGTACCTGCTGGTTGGAAAATTGGTGAAATCAATGGAAGTAGATATAGTGTTCCATTAGATGTACACAGTTTTGTAATGTATTACAATAAAGATTTACTAGAAAAATATGCACCAAATGCACTCGATGATAATGTTATAACCTTTGATGAAATAAAAGCTGCTGGAGAATTATCTAAAAAAGACAAGATTGCAGGTATTGGAATAACGTGGACACGACCAATCTTTTTATCGATTTACAATCAACTGGGTGGAGATATAACTAGTGACGGTGAAACACCAACTCTTAATACTCCAGAAGCTAAGAAAGCATTAGAATTATTAAAAGGGTTAGTTGATGACAAAATTACTAACAAGGATGGGGAAGATCCTGGTCAGTTATTCAAATCCGGTAAAGCAATCTTTTTTCCAGAAGGAATATGGATGCAAAATAGTTTAAATGAAGCGAAAAAATTAAATTGGGGTTTAACAAGCTTTCCTCAGATTTCACCTGATAAAATTGTAAACTGGACTTCTTCTCATCAATTCGTTATGTTTAACGACAAAAATCGTTCTGAAGAGAAGACGAAGGGTATTATGGATTTCCTTGATTATGTCAGAGAAAACTCGCTTCCATGGGCTAAAGCAGGACAAAACCCTGCAGCATTAGCGACATTAGAAGATCCTGAATATCAAAACTTACCACAATCATTTTTAGTGAAAAATCCTGAAATGCAAAATACGCTTAAAATCTTTGATTATAAGTACAATGGTTTTGTAGCCGAAGAAGTTGATAAATTGGTCGGTGATGCTATATATGGAAAATTGGATATTGATAAAGGACTAAAAGCGGCTCAAAAAGCGGTTGAAGATAAAATAGCAAATAATAAAAAATAAGAATACTAATAATTAGCTTAAAAATATTGGTTGTTAGTGGAATTATAGAGAAATCCTTATTAGAGCATAAGGGTTTCTCTCTCTATTCGATAACGTAAGAATAGGAGTTAAAACTTATGATAAATACTGGAGTGAACAAGGAATTAAATATGTCTGCAGTTATAGACAAAAAATCGAGTCGAAAACGATTTCTTTCTCCGTATCTTTACATCGGACCCCATCTACTATTATTTGCGATTTTTTTTCTACTTCCCACTTTATATGGTATTTATATTTCATTTACCAACTGGGATCTAATAGGAGATCCCGAATTTGTAGGATTCGCTAATTATAAAGAAATTTTGCTTAATCAAGAATCTACATTTTACGACCAACTTCGTATTGGGTTGGGGAATACATTTAAATTTGTGATTTTTACGGTTCCAGCTTGTATTATTGTTCCTCTACTTTTAGCTGCAGGCCTTAATACTAAACCAAAGGGATTGAAGTTTTTTCAAGCTTTATTTTACATGCCAACTTTGTTCTCGGTTTCTGCAGTAATGATTGTTTTTTCCATGCTTTTTAGTGTTTCTTTTGGACCAATTAATCATTATCTAAAGGTTGATACTAACTGGCTAGCTACGCAGCCATTCTCTTGGATTACATTAGTTATTGTTACTGTTTGGTGGACAATCGGTGCTAATATGATTATTTATCAGGCGGCTCTGAACGGTATTTCAAAAGATATACATGAAGCCGCCTCTATAGATGGAGCAAGTAGTATCCAAAGATTTTTTAGAATCACTCTACCAAGCATACGATCTCAAATATTATACACAGTTGTCATTACGACAATCTCGCAATTCAATGTATATGGGCAACCACTCATGTTAACAAAAGGGGGACCAACGAGTTCAACTACAGTTTTGTTAATGTACATTCAAGAAAACGCGTTTGGGTCTGGAATTTCCATTGCTGGGATTGGAGCAGCAATGGCTGTAATCCTGGGTATATGTATCATGGTTGTTTCTGCAATTCAATTCTTCTTTTTAAGACAACGTGATTAGGAGGTGCTTACTTTGGAGAAAAAAAGAGTTTCAAAATTCGTTTCTTTAATCTTTATACTACTCATGGCTTTTATATGGATTGTACCGGTTTTATATACAACTATTACTTCCTTCAAAAATGAAGCTGATATTCAATCAAGTGCTTTTACGATTTTACCAATTAACTGGGTTATTGGTAATTACCAGGATGTACTTTTTGGTAACACAAGTGCTCCTGTTGCAAAATGGTTTATGAACTCACTTATTATATCTGTATCACAAACAGTATTAGTTTTAGTAATCGTTTCATTAGCTGGTTATGGTTATTCAAGAATGAAATTTAAGGGAAGAGACGCTATCTTTGTCTTCTTAATGGCAACGATGATGTTTCCTGCAGTCGTAAATCTTATCCCACTGTATAAAATTATTGATACATTAGGATGGGTAAATAATTATTTAGCAGCAATTGTTCCAGGGGCAGCTGGAGTATTTAATATCTTTCTCGTAAGACAGTTTATGCAGGGGATTCCGAAGGATTTTGATGAATCTGCAAGAGTGGATGGTGCCTCTGATTTTCAAATTTTCACTAAGTTAATATTGCCATTAATAAGACCTGTATTGACTGTTGTAGCGTTGTTTACATTTACAGCCTCTTGGAATGACTTCTTATGGCCATCCATTGTGTTTAATGATGTTGAAAAAATGCCAATTACACCGGGATTACAATTACTTCAAGGGATGTATGTGCTAGACGTTGCTCATGCATTAACCGGAGCACTTGTAGCAATTGTTCCAACTTTTATTCTTTATCTATTCACACAAAAATACTTTATGGAATCACTATCGTTGTCATCCGGAGTTAAAGGATGATTAAAACAAATGCTGCTTGTTAAGGAGGTTTTATTGTGAATAGAAAACTAGAGAGAAGATTAGTTATGTTCGGTTCTATTTGGCAAATAGTCTCAGGGCTCCTTACCATTTTTGTTTATGCTTCATATATTAAAAATGAAGGACTGAATTCTTCGTATAACACACTTGCTAGACTTGAGGCTGCTCAATCCATTTTTGGTAGTTTGTATATGTTTTCAGTTAGCTTTGGAATGCTTTTTGTTATAATGGGTATCTTAAACTTTGTTTTAGCTAAAACATTGAAGGATGATACGGCAGAAGTTAAAAAACCTATATGGTTTATCCTATTAGGGTTTGGATCTTATCTTGTGATGGATCTTTTAGGGGCTTTAATGTTTCTATCGGCAGGAATTTTAGCTTTAGCTAAAAATAAATCAATATCAAAGATGGGAAACTATCAATTTCAAAAGCAATAATATAGTTATTAATCTCACTATTCAGTCGCCATGGATATATAGAAAATCAAAAGTATATAGCCAAAGGGATGTTAAGTTTCAATCATGCCCTTTGGTTATAGGTTGATTTTTTTTTGTCTGTTTTTCCGATATTGAGAGATTCACAAGTTAAACCGTTACATTTTTGTGTAGTAGGATTTGAAAATTTAAGCTCAGTGCTTAATAGAATGTTAGTTTGAATTATTACTAGGAGAATAAATAATGGAGGAGATTTTTCTGAAAAAGTTTGGAACTATAGCCATTTTAGCCGGTTTAATATTATCCATGCCATTATCGGCCTTTGCCTACAGTAACCCCTTTAAATTATCAAATTCTTGGAAATGGGATACAGGAGTGTTTTATGGAGAAGGAGATCCCTATATTTTAAAAAACAACGGTACTTATTATCTTTATGTCAGTACGGTGGATGATAAGAGTGGCGTAAAAGTTTGGAAGTCAGAAGATTTGGTTAATTGGGAGTATGGTGGTCTAGTGACGGAAGAACCTACAACCAAGGCTGCCTATGCCCCTGAGGTTGTATATTGGAATGGTGATTTTTATATGTACACTTCACCTGGGGGAAATGGTCATTATGTGTACAAAAGCTCAAATCCATTAGGTCCCTTTGTGAAGCAAACTGGTAACCTAGGCATGGGAATTGATGGTCATGTGTTTATTGATGATGATGGAAAATGGTATTTCTACAGTACGGGCGATCGAAGAATTGATGCACGTCCAATGACAGATCCCTATACCTTTGGTCAAGTATCAAACACTGGTGCAGAAATGGATGGCTGGACGGAAGGGCCAACGATTATTAAAAGAAATAGTAAATATTTTATGACCTATACAGGAAATCATGTATGGAACAAAGCGTATCGTGTTGACTATGCAAGCAGCGATAGTCCGATTACTGGTTTTTCTTATGACCTTGCACAAAATCCCATATTGCTAAATACAGAAGGGGAGAATGTAGGATTAGGGCATAATTCAGTCGTTCGAGGGCCAGATCTTGACTCTGATTATATGGTGTATCACAGTCATGCGAATCCAGGAAGATATATGAATCTAGATCGAATCGCTTGGAATGGAGATAAGATGCTCGTTCTTGGTCCAACTACTACAGAACAGCCTAACCCGGATTTACCCGATTTTAGTGAGAGGTATACCAAAGCCTCACTTGATGAAAATTGGAAAAATATAAATGGAGGAAGTTGGACTATTACTTCAGATATGCCTGGGTGGCTTCAACAAACGACAATAAATAATACTAATTCGTTTAAACAATTGACGAAAGCTTCCACTGCCTCAAACTACACTGCAGAATTTAATATGAAAGCTATTAAACAAGGATCAAAAAATAATCCACAATTGGGTGCTGTTTTCTCTTATAAGGATGAAAACAACTACGGATTAGCGGTACTAAGTCCTAAGAAAAATCAATTAGAAACTTTCTTTATTGTAAACGGGGTCGAACAAAGCAGCGAAGCAACGGATTTACCTGAGGGCTATGATTATTCTAAGCTCCATCAAATACGAATAGAAAAGTCTTCCTCCACCTTTAAGATTTTTGTAGATGGAATGCAAAAGCAAACTCGTGAAATTGCTGGGCTAAATGGAGGGAAGGTCGGATATACAACTTCTAATCTTCATGCTGCATTTGGCTATACTGCATTTAGTAATAAAGTGAACGGAAGCAACATCTTTAATGCTTATAAACCTTTACCAGGAAAGATAGAGGCAGTTCACTATAATGAAGGTGGTGAAGGAGTAGGCTTTCATGATATTACCACTGAGAATACAAAGGGAAAATATAGAAGAGATGCTGTTGATTTTAAAGTGAATTCTGAAGGTGGATATAACGTAAATTTAAATGAAAAAGAATGGCTCAACTACAATGTCAATATTGCAGAAGATGCTACTTATAACCTAGACCTCAGAGTATCTGCTTCGAGCGATGATGCACAAGTAAAATTAGTGTTAGATGACTCGACTGAATTGACAGTCATATTAAATATTCCGAAAACAAAAGAGTGGAAAACATTTTCGATTGAGGGAATTGATTTACCAAAAGGAAAGCATACGTTAAAAATAGTCGTCGAGGATGGAACATTTGATTTATCGAATATGAATTTCCAAAAAAATAAAGAAGTAAAACAAGTGTCATCAGATTTTAATGATGGAAAGAGTGAAGGCTGGGAGGAAATTGAAGGATTTTGGACGGTAAAAACAAATAAACCTAGCACCTTTGATGCATACAAACCCATACCAGGCTCAATCGGTGCTGCCTATTATATAACTGGTGGTGAGGGAGTAGCTTATCATGAAACAACTGCCGAAAATATTGGCGGTGTATTAAGAGGAGATTCTGTAGATATTCGTGATAATCCAAAAGGTGGTACTGCAGTTGGATGGAATCAAACAGGAGAATGGTTTAAATACAATGTCTCTATTAAAGAAACTGGTTTATATAATGTTCAATTAAATACAGCAACAACATTTAATGCGGCAAAAGTTCGTTTATGGCTAGATGATAAAACAGATTTAACGGGTGTGTTGGATGTTCCTAACACACGTGATTGGAATAATTGGCAGCCAGTTATTAAAAAAGGAATTACATTGCCGGAGGGCGAGCATACGATTAAGGTAGAGATAGTAGAAGGAGAATTTGATTTTACTAGTCTAGATTTTACTTCTTTTGATATTCATAAACCAGTTCCTGGAATCATTGAAGCCGCAGAATACAATCTTGGTGGTGAGGGTGTAGGATACCACGATAACACTGTAGAGGAAAGTGGACAAGAATACCGAGACGATTCTGTAGATATTCGAGTTAATCCAGAAGGGGGTTACGCAGTTAGCTCCAACCAAACAGGAGAATGGCTGGCATATGATGCTAACATTGAAGAAGAGGGCACATATGGTTTAGATATTCTTACATCTGCAACTAGAGATGGAGGAAAAGTAAAGCTCCTTTTAGATGATAAGATCGATTTAACAGGAGAAATGACCATACCAAATACAGGAGATTGGAATAGTTGGCAAAACATTTCATTAAAGGACATTTTATTACCAGCTGGAAAACACACATTAAAGCTAGTAACCCTACAGGGAGAATTTGATATTTCCAGATTAACACTCCACAGATTTGATAATCATAAGAAGCTTCCAGGAAAAATAATGGCGGTTGACTATATTACTGGTGGAGAAGGTATTGGTTATCATGATAATTCTCCTGAAAACATTGGTGGTAAATATAGAAGAGATTCTGTAGATATCCGCGTTAATCCAGAGGGCGGTTATAATGTAGGCTGGAATCAAGCAGGAGAATGGTTAAAATACAATGTCGATATTGAAAAAGAGGACAATTATCAAGTAGATATACGAGTTGCAACTGATCTAGAGGGAAGTCAAATTAGGCTTTGGCTTGATGATACTGTCGATTTAACAGGTATCATAGATGTGCCAACAACAGGGGGCTGGGATAACTGGGAAAGTGTTATTAAAGAAGATATTTCTCTACCAGCTGGAAAACATACTATTAAGGCAGAAATGGTAAAAGGAGAATTTGACTTTAGAAGTATTAATTTTACATCAGATAAAGGCGAAGAACCAACAGCACCTGAAGGGGAATATAGTACAGCACCTGGTACCTTTGCGAAATCGGTAATCGGAGACAGTAAGTGGAAGGATTATACGGTTGAAGCAGATATTAATATTGGAGCAGGGACAGGTGACGGTGGTTTAATTTTTAGAGTAAATAATCCAGCCAATGGTATTGAACTTGGTCAAAATAATCCAAATTTCATGCAAGGTTATGTAGCTTATATCAATAAGGATGGTGTTCATTTAGGGAAATTTAATTATAATTGGACATACTTAAAAGGTGCAGAAATCAATGACCCCTTAAATACATGGCTGCATATGAAAGTTGTTGCAAAAGGAACCAATATAAAGATATTTGTTGGAGACATGGATACTCCTAAAATAAATTATACTGACAACAGCAGCACAGCATTTACACAAGGAAAAGTAGGACTTAGGTCAAACCATAATTACACGAAGTTTGATAATTTTGAACTGAAACCTATAGAGACAACTCATTCATCAATTATGAACTATCTTGATAAGATGACAAAATCTGGTGATGTTGTTCAAAGTGAATATAATAAGTTAATAAATAAGCTGGAGCAGTCAAAGCATCATTTAGATAAAGGTAGATTTGAACAATCCATGAAACATCTTAATGATTTCCGAGTGTTTCTGGAAAAGAGGAGTAATTTATTAGAGGATGTAAAGCAAGTACTTGAGGCAGACTCTTTAAGACTATTAAAAAAAATAGATGATAAAATTAATGAATGATTAGGAGCTAAATCAGCAAATAGTTTATCAATATTTTTCATAAAAATCTAAATTCTTCATGATATACTTCAAAATACCTGCAAGGAGATGCCGATCTAAGAGGATACGGGCGAGAAGGACAACACAAAACCAGATATGCCAAAGCATATCTGGTTTTTTCTTTTCCTCAATAAAAAATATAGCCCTTCCGTTCAAATTAAATATTTGTGTCTGTCATGGTTTTGGTTGATAATCTTAAAGGGTGAGTGCCTCATTTTATATTATCAATATAAAACTAAAGAAAGGATGAGGAGGAATGAACAAATGTACGAGTTTAATTTTTAGCCTCATTTTAATTCTGATAACAGGCTGCAGTTCAAATAATTTTGAGATCAAGCTAGATACACCCAAATCTTTTACACCAGATCAATCTACTCCTATTCAAATGAAGATTTTCGATCGAGAAGGTAAACCAGTAAAGGGTGCGAAGGTTAGCGCAGATTTGGATATGCAAGGGATGAGTCATGGAGATATTTCTATGAAAATGCAGGAAACAGGAAATGGTGTGTATGTTGGACAAGCAAAAATTGAAATGGAAGGCGATTACACTGCTACCATTAAAATAGATGACAACGGAGAAAAGTGGTTGGGCGAAAAAAGATTCTCGATTGTTTATAATCATGCACAATAGTGTTAAACACAGGATTTTTATTTTATACAAAAAAGGGGGGACGGAGCAGAAAAACCGTCCCTCTGTTTCTTTTTCACCTTTGCTCGAAAATTGAAATCGTTTCCATATAATTTAATTGTTTACCCCTGAGCAAGTCTCAGGTTATAATAAAATTTATTATTTTGGATATCGAAATAAATGCAACGAGCAAGAAATACTTCTTTTATTGAAAGGCGATGGACATTGAATAAACCTAGTGGGAAAAAACGAATACAGCTTGCCATACTTCTTGGATCACTTGGATTGTTAGGACCCTTTACAATCGATACGTATTTACCGTCTTTTCCAACGATTGTAAAAGATTTTCATACGACCGCTTCACTTGTACAAATTAGCTTAACCTCTTGTTTATTAGGCCTGGGATTGGGGCAATTGATCATTGGACCTTTGAGTGATGTGAAAGGCCGCCGACAACCCTTGCTCATCTTTATTACCTTGTACCTACTTGCTTCAATAACATGCGCGTTGGCGCCGAATATCTATTTCCTTATCATTGCTCGTTTGGTCCAGGGCTTTGCTGCTGCCGGCGGACTTGTGATCTCTAGAGCGATTGTTCGAGACCTCTTTAGTGGGAGGGAACTGACCAAGTTCTTTACGATGATGGTGTTAGTGGGGAACCTTGGGCCGATCGTTGCACCGATTGCTGGAGGGGGGATTCTTGCTTTTACCAATTGGCATGGGGTTTTTATTGCATTGGCTTGTATAGGTGCGGTGCTGCTCTTCACGGTTGCTTTTAAATTAGAAGAAACGCTGCCAACAGAAAACCGTGTTCCAAGCAATTTACCACAAATCATGAACAACTTTGGTTCTTTATTCAGAGATCGAACGTTCATGGGGTATGCACTGACTCAAGGATTTACTGTTGCAGGAATCTTTGCCTATGTTTCTGGGATTCCGTTTGTCTATCAGAATATTTACGAAGTCACACCACAGCAATTTAGTTTATTATTTGGGACCAATGGATTAGCTTTAATTATTGGAAGTCAGTTGGTCGGCCGCTTTGCAGACACTATTTCGGAGCGGACTTTCTTAAAAATAGGTTTAGCCATCGCTAATATAGCGGGTGCCGGTTTACTCATTGCTCTACTATTAAACGCACCACTTCTCGCAGTTGCGATTCCGATTTTCTTTTTTGTATCTTCCATCAGTATTATTGGAACCACGTCTTTTACTTTAGCGATTGAAAACCAAGGACATATTGCCGGTAGTGCCTCTGCCTTATTAGGTTTGTTGCCATTTGTACTCGGTTCATTAACGGCTCCACTTGTGGGAGTAGCAGGGGCGTATTCAGGCGTTCCTATGGGCGTCATCATCTTTTGCTCCAGTTTACTGGCTTTTCTTTCCTATTTTGTATTGGTACGAAAAGCAACGCTAGGGATACAACTATCCAATGAGCAGTGCTCAGTAAAGAAACCCAGTATCTAAAAATATAAATTAAAAGGAGAACACATTTCGTTAACCAGCGAATGTGTTCTCCTTTATTTATCTACTATTAATCTAAGTTAAACGTACGGATGGATCTTCGCAGCTTGAGGGCGCAGGTTAGTAAAAGATAAATCCAAGATTCGCATTATTTTAAAAATTGTAGAGGCTTATAGTAAAATGATAGGAGAGGAGTGTGATAACAAATGAAAGCACAGGTGATTAAAAGATTTGGAGATCCATCTGTTTTCGAGATTGCTGAGGTTCCTAACCCTGAAGCAATTCCTGGGCATGTTGTTATTCAAGTAAAAGCAACAAGTGTAAATCCGATTGATACAAAGATTCGCGGCGGAGCGGTACCAGCAGTTGCACCAGAGTTTCCGGCGGTGTTACACGGCGATGTAGCAGGAGTTGTTGTAGAGGTCGGAGAAGGAATAACAGAGTTTAAGGTCGGTGATGAAGTCTTTGGTTGCGCAGGTGGTTTTAAAGGAACAGACGGTGCCCTTGCTGAATATATGCTTGCGGATGTGCAGCTTCTAGCTCCTAAACCAAAAAATGTTACGATGGCACAAGCAGCGGCGCTTCCTCTAGTAACAATTACTGCATGGGAGTCACTTTATAATCGTGCAAATGTTCAAAACGGACAAACGGTCCTTGTTCATGCAGCCACAGGCGGGGTAGGTCATGTGGCAATTCAACTAGCAAAGCTAGCCGGTGCCAAAGTGTTCACAACGGCTTCTTCTGAGGAAAAGTTAAGCATAGGAAGGCGTTTGGGTGCAGATGTGTCCATTAATTATCGGGAACAATCAGTGGAGGAGTACGTAAAGGAACATACAGATGGAAAAGGGTTTGACATTGTGTTTGATACTGTTGGTGGCGAAAATCTCGATCGATCGTTCCAAGCTGCTGCCACATTCGGAACAGTACTAGCAATCGCGGCCCGCTCAACGCATGATTTGTCTCTTCTTCATGCCAAGGCACTAACCTTACATATTACCTTCATGCTTTTAAAAGTAATTAATAAAGAGAAAAGGCAGGAATACGGGAAGATTTTGAGAGAGGTAACGAAGCTTGTAGAGGAAGGGAAACTCAAGCCTTTAGTCGATGAAAGAGTTTTTAATTTTGATGAAGTAATGGAAGCACATACTTTACTGGAATCTAAAAAGGCAATTGGAAAGGTCGTAATAACAAATGAATGGTAAGTAGTGGGGAAAATTCTAATTATCATATACTAGTATTACTAAAGAAACCAAGTTTTAAAAAATATAAATTAAAAGGAGAACACATTTCGTTAACCAGCGAATGTGTTCTCCTTTATTTATCTACTATTAATCTTAATAAGAACATATAGTTTAGGATTTTTCCTTTCAATATATTTTTATTAAAGGTTAATCCGTATATCTAACACCTTTTAAGATCATATTGACCTTTAATTTAGTACCTTGGACAATATTTTTTCGAAATTCCTTTGCCTTTTTGAAGGCATCCATCATACCTGATGCGAAAATCTTAATTTCTCTAGTACCCACTGGTTCTTCTAGAAGAAAAATATATTCTTTCATGCTGTTTCACCTCTCAAGTTGTAATTTTAATATAATTATATACGATTTTGTAAGCGATTACCACACTTATTTGTGAACGTTTTCACTTATTTCAACAATAGTTTGTTTAGGTTTATGAAAATGAATACATGTTAAACAGTACTATTTAGACCTAGTATGTCCTAGATATCGAGAATGGTAGAAAATACCTTAATACAAAAGGCCTGCAATTTTTTACAATATCTTTAAAATACATTAATGCTACATATAACTTCATTGAGTACAATTTCCCTAGTAAGTGTATGTATTTCTTTGCACTCTATCTATTAGAAAACACAAAAACACTCGTCATTCAGTCACAATGTTTCTACCAAATAAAAAGGAGACTGACTTAGGTGCCAAATTACAGGGGAAAATCAAAAAAATTGACAGCTGTTTTAGTATCAGCAAGTATTTTCGGAAGTTTATGGATGGCTCCGATTGATAGTTTAACCAAGGCTCATGCAGCGGAGCAAACTATCAAACAGGAGAATTTCGACCAAATCGCTAATGGAATGCTGCCTGCCGGCTGGAAGCTTGTACAGGGAGATGCCAAGGTCGTTGACGGCAAGCTAGTATTATCGTCTCCATCTTCCAGCGCTCCTGCCAGAGTAGTTATTCCTTTAGGAAACCAAACAGGGAATTACGTTTTTGAAGCAGACATGACGTTTCAAAGTGCAGTAGAAGACACCCGATGGGCTTCATTGATGTATCGTGTTCAGCCGAATTCTTATCCGTATTATCAATTCGCGATGCGCAAAGGCACTACGGCGTTGAACGGGCTGGAGTTTGCGATTCGGAATGAAAGCAATCAGTGGGTTGTGCCCGAAACGAATTTTTATCCTGAAAATATGACTTTTAATAAGACTTATCATATAAAAGTGATTGCAAGCGGAAATCGTGTGCAGCAATTTATCGATGGCCAGCTTGTGGTTGATACGGACCAGGCCGGGAAATGGACAAATGGAGATGTTGGCTTTCAAGCGAATGGGACCACAGTTCAGTTCGATAATGTTCAAGTGAATGAATATCCAAATGCCCTTCCTTCTTTAGCAAGTACGAACGCATTTCTACCGCAAGAAGTGAAAACGAATATAGTAAACCCGCCTACGATTATTTCGCAATCTGTTGCACAAGAAGGTGCAGCTTCAGTTCTTCTGCATGCAAATAGGAACGGGCAGGGGCAATGGACGGTTGACGGGGCACCTATTGAAAAAGCCCTAGATAACATCAAAGGCAAATTCATTCCGGTTGTTCAAGTGGAAGAACATGCGGATATTGAAGGTCTCGCGAATATCATGAAGGAAACACAGACACAGGATTTTCAAATTTTATCCAGCAATCCTGCAATCGTTAAAGAAATGAGGGGTTATATTAAAACGGCTCGCGGTGCCCTTCTTTACAATAAGACATCCTTCAATAAGAATGACATTGCCGCATTTGCGCGTGACATTCATAAAAGTGATGCAATGGTGGCAGTAATACCACAAAAATATCTTAGCCCTGATACCGTTCATTATTTGCATAGCCGTGCTATTTCCGTTTGGGGAATCGGTGCTGACGATTTGCAAGCGGCCCATTCGATTATTCATCTTGGAATAGACGGCATTGTAACAGATAAGCCTTCAGCTTCCATTGAAGCTTTGGGGCAGTATCCAGAGAATACCCTTGTGCAGCGTCCTGTGGTTGCTGCACATCGAGGCGTATCTTCCATTGCTCCTGAAAATACGATCGCTTCCTATCGAAAGGCCTATGAATTAGGTGCGGATATGATTGAGACTGATGTTCAGAGGACGAAGGACGGTAAGCTAGTCATTATGCATGACTATACTGTGGACCGTACAACCAACGGTAAAGGGTATGTAAAGGATTTAACACTTGAGCAGATTCGTTCCCTGGATGCCGGCATCAAGTTTAGTCCAGAATTCAAAGGGGAGAAGGTACCTACATTTATAGAGTATTTAAATGAGTTCAAGGGGAAAGATGTAGTCCTTCTTGTCGAGATTAAGGCGGATGGTATCGAGAAGCAAGTGATGGAGGAAATCGAGCAAGCCGGTATGGTTGATAACGTCGTGATTCAAAGCTTTAATGCCAATCATATCAGAAATACCCGCAGTCTCAACCCTGAAGTTGGCACTGGTTATCTTTATTCGTCAGGTGTACCATCCACGGTAGAAAGCAGGCTGAAAAAAGCTCAGCAAATGATGCAGTACGGGGCCAGCATGAACGCGACACTGAACGCAGACTATGGGAGTCTGAATCCGGAATTCATCCGATTCATGCGCCAGCGCGGATTCCTGAATATGCATTGGACGTTTAGAAACGAGGATCCGTTTGGCCAAGCCTTGGAGGCTGGCGTTGTCGGACCAATCACAGACTATACTCAGTGGCTGACGGATGCGCCGATTCGTCTGGAAATTCCGAACAAAAAGGTCAACCTGAAGGTCGGAAAATCAGCAACGATTCAGGTGAAATCCTTTGTGAACTATCGTGAAGCCAAAACGGAAAATATTTCGACGACGCTCTTTGTAAACAGCGGAGAAACAAAGGTGAAAATCCAAGGAAATACCATTCAAGCGATTGGGCCTGGAACGGTTAATGTATTTGCGATGCATACCTTCCAAATGCTTGGGAAGGTATGGCATTTAGTAGCTGAGCCGATTGAAGTAACGGTTACAGAATGATAAGTTAGACAAATGCGCCTCTTTCAATGGGAGGCGCATTTTATTGTTATCGGTAACGATTATCCAAATTCTATCTTTACCAATAAATAATAGATAATTTACAAAAAGGAAACATGGACTTAATATCGCTTTGCTAATCTATTAATAGGTTTAGTTTTTTAAATCCTTAATAAAAGAAATTAGGAGGCTTTGTTATGAGTAATCAGGATTCTAAATTAGAAATGGACAGACGGAAATTTATCAAAATCGGTGGAATGAGTACACTTGCCCTAACACTTGGATCAGCCGGCCTTCCAGCTGAATTGTTCACTGGCACAGCACATGCCGAATTAAATGATGATATCAAGCTTCAATTTAATCAGGACGGAAAACTCAAAATCGTACAGTTTAACGATACACAGGATGATGAAAACATTGACCGCCGGACTATACAGCTGATGGAAAAAGTGCTAGATACAGAAAAACCTGATTTTGTGGTCCTTAACGGAGACAACATCACAGGAGGCTGTGACACGCCAACGGAGATGAAACAAGCGATTAATAATGTAGCCCAGCCAATGGAGCAAAGAGGGATTAAGTGGGCCATTACTTTCGGGAATCATGATGAGGATTCAACGCCAAAAAGCGGCCTTGATGAGGAGGACATGCTCCGGATTTATATGTCATACCGATACAATATGAACAAGCCTGGAGTAAAAGACATTACTGGAACAGGGAATATGAATCTGCTTATCAAAAATTCCAAAGGCACGGATGCCGCTTTCAACCTCTGGCTGCTTGACAGTGGGAGATATGCTCCTTCAACGATTGCAGGTCAAGACTTTAAAGGTTACCCAACATGGGACTGGCTTCGTTTCAACCAGGTTAGCTGGTATTATGAGACGTCCAAAAAACTGGAGAAGCAATGGGGGCATAAGGTTCCTTCACTTGTATTCATTCATATTCCTCTCTGGGAACACAGATTTATGTGGTTTGGAAGTGTTGACGGAAGAACGGAAGCACATCATGCCACTGCTCTGAACAAATACAGCATTGTAGGAGAAAGAAATGAAGAGGAATGCCCGGGTCCAATTAACGGCGGCATGTTTTCAGCTATGCTGGAGAGAGGCGATGTAAAAGGGGTCTTCTGCGGACATGACCATGTGAACACGTATATGGGCAATTATTATGGAATCTTGCTAGGCTATGCTGGCAGCACTGGCTTTGGTACATACGGCCTTCCAGGGGCAGAACGAAATAGATTGCGCGGTGCCCGGGTGTTCAATTTAGATGAAAACACCGAGAACGTGCTAGTGGAAACACATATGGTGTTTGCCAAGGATTATGGAATTGATCTAACAGCCAATGATCAGAGTATTGCTCCAGCTCCTATTGATGAAAGCAAAAAGCATGAAAAAGTTATAAGAAGTTAAAATCCATTAATGATTTTTCGTAAAAATTAGTGGATTTAGCCATCAGTCACCCTCTACTTGACTGTGAAGAATAAATTTTAAAGCTTAACAAAGGATGCCATCTAAAAAATGGCATCCTTTAATCCTTTTAGTGACAGTTCAATCTATTATGTTTATCTACCTTTTTTTTTAAAAACACAACTAATACATAAAGCGAAAAACGCTAAACTCTACTTATTCTGAGTTTAGCGTTTTTTCTTTTATTCTATTAGTTTGAATTATTCTGAAATCACGAAATGGCGACTTTTATCATTACTTGCTATTGATGTTGTCGAACGAATAGGACTAATGTCTCTACAATGAAGGGTCTTACGGATGTATTCTGTTAAAGTAAGTCTTTTAGAATAATTTTACATATTTGTAAAGTTATTATATGAAGGAGGAGCTAAATGTCCATAACGTTAGGTAATGTACTAAACCCTGTTTCCCTTGTGTCACTTTCCGTTAATTCTCAGTCAATTGCCTCATTAGCAAGTAGTCAGGATCGCATGCAATATCATAAGGCGGTTTTGGAATCAGTTGGAATTACCTCTCTCTCATCTCTTGGATTACTCAATTTGTCCGGTAATTTAATCCCTCAGGCTGGAGTTACAAAGCCCAGCTCAAACTTAATAGCCACTACGACCTACTTTCAATCTGCCTATAAAGCTATAAGTACAGGAACAACGAAGAATTCAGTTCTTCAGCCTTTTGGCGGGCAAGCATCCGTTTTAAAGGCAGTGCCAATTCCAGCTCAAACCGTTTATGCTGCTTCTGGACCTAGCGTTACCACCCAAATTAACATTGATACAGCCTACTGGGTTGCCACTGAAATTAACATACAGGATAATACGACTGTCGTATTGAAACAACCACAACGATATCTCATATTAATTGCAGAAAAAATAACCGTCGGACAGAATGTCACATTTACATGGGAGCGTCCGACTAAAGCCAGTCCGGCGAAACCATGGAAACCTGGTACACCTCCACAAGCTCCGACTTCCTCGACACTCGTTGGGATCAATGGTACAAATGGAACGCATGGAGTAAAAGGGGGACGCGGTCCCGATGGTCATAGTGCGCCTGAAATTGAATTGTGGGTGTTAGACATGACAGGCTGTCCAGCCTTCGACTTGAATGGTCAAGACGGAACAGCTGGTGGTGCTGGGCAAGACGGTGGAAATGGTGGACAAGGAGGCAGAGGGAAGCCAGCTCAACTCGATTGGGCCGGATTCTGTAAATCTGGTGCTGGAGCTGGCGGAAACGGCGGCTCTGGTGGAAATGCAGGAATAGGCGGTGATGGAGGAAACGGTGGAAGCGGCGGAAGACTGTATATATATGCTCCTCAAACAGTCATTAATTCTTATATTTCAGGTTTCGACGTTGCCGTTGAGGGCGGCCGCGGCGGTGTTGGTGGCCAGCCAGGTAACCCAGGTTATGGTGGTGAAGGAGGTCCTGTCGGTGCTTCGGTTAAAGCAAATTTAGGAGCTGTATGTGGGCCAGGGTCGAGAACAGCTGGTTCTAGAGGACCGGATGGCTATTATGCAAGCCTAGGATTGACGGGATCCAATGGTGTGAAATTACCTGAACCGATCCGTATTTCTATCATTGATCCTGATGATTTTCGTCGTAAAATGCTTGAACCGGCCATCTTTGAATTAAAGCCTGCTTATGCTTTTGCTGAAGAAAACGTCAACATTATAGGGAACAGATTTACAAAAACAGATGAGGTGTTAATCGATGGATTACCGGCGAAAACGTTGGTATACAGCGATACATCTATTCAATTTTCTGTACCACTCATAAACGGAGGCCAGCATACTGTTCAGGTCCGACAGGCTGATGGAACACTCTCGAACAAGGCTACTTTATATATGAAACCGAAGATCAATTCCATTCTGCAAGATGGTATGGATAAAGAATACCCAAATCGAGTTTGCCCGGGCAAAAAAGTAACTTTGATTGGAAGTGGTTTCACAGACAACGCACTTGTGCGAATTCATGGCCAGGAGATGACAGATGTAAGGCTTTTAAGTCCGACACAACTGGAGTTTACATTGGTTCGACCTAACACAGTGGCAGAAAATACTTCTGGGGAGCAGGTAACCGCACAGGTGGTTCTCGCTGATGGAACGCCTTCCAATACATTTGATTTAGTACTTGATACCTTCCATATGCTTGTGCTTGGAGATTCGATTTCGTGGGGCCAAGGTCTCGGACCGCATGAAAAGCACTATTCACTTGTTAGCAGTGCAGTGAAATCACGGCTAGGAAATATCGGATCTTATACTCAAGTCCTTGCCCACTCAGGTGCGATTATTGGCGTTGAGGATACAAGTTCAAATTCAGCATGGGACGGCGAAGTTCCGACTTCATATCCGACAATTTTACAGCAAGTTGATCGTGTCGTCGGAGAACCTGACAAGGTTGATTTAATTATTTTAGATGGCGGAATAAACGATGTAAATTTAAGAGTAGTTCTTAACCCATTTACAAACATTGATTTAACTCCTATCCACCGTAAGTATTTTTTAGATCATGCAAAAAATTTACTCGAAAAGGTACATTCTACGTTTAAGAAAGCAAAAATCATCATGACGGGCTATTATCCACCTGTTTCAGAACATAGTGACTTAACAGCCGTTGAGGTATTGCTGGTTGCTTTAGGTGTAGCAACATCAGGCGTGCCAGGTGGCGTCGTTTCAGGATTTTTGACGAAACACCATCTAGATATTATACATGCTCGTAGCATGCAGCTGAGAAGTGAATCTAAGACTTTCTTGCAGCAAGCTGTAGATGAAATAAATACGGAAAAAGGCGGAGTACCTCGAATATTCTTTGCAGATCCAAACATCGGTCCAGAGCATGCTGCACTAACAAATGATCCTTATGTATTTGGCATTAATTTAGATTTATCACCACAAGATTTAATTGCAGCCGAACGTCTCGTTTCTTGTACAGAAGCAGGTTGTACAGGTGTAGACTTTGAGATTTGTAAGCGTGCTTCCATGGGCCACCCGAACCAAAAAGGTGCACAGGCATACGCCAATGCTATCTACCCGTTTTTATAAGTAGGAGAACAGTAGGAGTTTACAAGAAATTTAAAGAGATGGATAAAATCCTTTACAGATTGGCAAATGGTAGTAAAAGTGCTATTTTCCGGATAATTTTGATTGTTGAATGTAAAATATTAAAAGACATCGAAAATAATTTAAAAAAAGTAAAAGGAAGGGCAGATGAATCCTCATCTGCCTTTTTTTATGTCTTTAATATTCAATAAATTAAGTCAAAAAAAAACGATTAAAGCTTCTTTTAGGCACATTTTCGCCTAAAGAGGAAACTCGTATCCTACCTCTCTTAAATTCTAGCAAACTTAAATATAATTAGCGTGTTCGATCAGATGCTTTATATTTTGAAGCTGAAAAGCGCCATATATTCTATCTTTGGAGGTAAGCTCATGGATAAAATACTGTTGTAACTGTTCTTTATCCGTAACCCGTTTTACGATGCTGTTATCCGACCAATCGTGAACCTCTTTTTCATTTTCATCGTAATTAAAGAATACCAAGGTGTTGATCCATGTGGTAATATCTTGATCTTGTAAATAATTGGATAGGATGACGGCGGTCTCCTGAACCTGACTAATTGGATTTTCATATGTCTTCACAGTTAAAGCTCCCGACTCATCCTTATCAAATACGAGCGTTTCCTCTTTTTCACTATCTATTATCTCTGTTAAGAACGAAAACTTGTGGCCGCCCATTCTTTTTAATCCCAAAACGATGTGGCCTTTCCAGTGTTTTGTTTCTATTATATATATACCGGTTGATAAAAGGACAATGTGATCGATCTGCCGCGTAGTACCGTTTCTCTCAGGAATAAAAATGTTCGGCATAATAATCATTTCATCTGGTGAGATTAGTGTCTTTCTAACTAAATCTGATTTGAAATTTTCTAGTACCTGATGGGTAATGATTTCCTCGCCGTTTCGATAATTTTTCCGAATCACTTCGTTTTCGATCAACAGTTTTTCTATTTCACGTTGGAATGATTCGTTCAAACGCATGACCTTCTCATCGAATTTAGTTGCTGCCGTTTCCATCGAAGCCTTTTGCCATTCTTTAATGGCTGTTACTTCTTGGAAATGGTTGCTTCTCATTTCTTTTTGTTTCGCCTTTTCCTTTTTTACGATAAAAATAAGCCAAGCAACAGATCCAGCTAGTACTGTGGAAATAATTATCCAGGTCATTTCATTTCTCCTTGTCTATCAGATCATATTTAATAGTTTTTTAATAGCATTTTATCTAATTCACGGACTTTATCATAGGAATTTACTAATTTTTCAGGTACCAATGTTCTGCCAGAATCCCAAGCATTCTTTTCTATTTTAGCTAGAAGCTGTGCTTTTTCTTCATCCTCGAAATATTTTAATACCCTTAAATCATGTTTGTTATTCTTAAATTCTAAATAATAACCGAGTTGACGATATAGAATAATTTTAACACAATCTTCATCTGTCTTTTTAATTTTAAAGTTAATATTAGCAATATATCCATTAATTTGTAAATAGTTAAACTTAATCGTATTCGTCGATACATTAAAGCTCATAGGAGCAAGGAGTTTATTGTTCATTTCATAATCAATTGTTAATTGGTGCTCTTGCAAAGTATTTTCAATTATTGCCTCAATATCTCTTATATAAAGCATTTTCTCGATCGCTACCTTTCAAAATCTACTACTCTTATTTTTAAGAAATAATAGTAGAAAGTAAATCCATCTATTTTCCTTTAGACTTTATTCCTATCGCATGGAGTGGCGGGATATAGCCGCTTGCAGGGCCTTTTTTCATAGATTGTCTTTATTGGCGTATGGAAGGTAAAACCATTCATAAAAAACTATGTCTGATTTCCTTACAATATTGTTCAAAATATATTGAACAAGGAGTATATTCAGGTTAACAAGTTAACAAATGTGTTTAAACTTTAAAAATAGATAGACACTTCTGTGTAATATGTTATAAGATTAGATAAAGGCATTACATAATAAACAATAATGTTCATTCTATGAAGGAGGTTTGAAGGCATGGAATTATTAATGAGAAATATGTTTCAATCGCTTGGGAAGAATACCTCAGCTAACAAACTAGCAAAAAAATACGGCTTGCGTTTTGGAGCAGGGCGATTTGTAGCGGGGGAATCCATCCAAACAGCGATTGATTCCGTGAAAAAGTTGAATCGTGATGGGAAAATGGTCACTTTAGACCACCTGGGGGAATTTGTTTATACAGAAGAAGAAGCACAGGAATCAACTGCCATGTGTGTTCAAACCCTCGATGCTATTGCTGAAGCAGGGGTCAACTCCAATCTTTCTCTTAAAATGACATCGCTGGGCCTAGATATTAGCAGAGAGTTATGTATGAAGAATATGCGTAAAATTCTTAACCGGGCTAAACTCCATCAGAATTTTGTCAGAATCGATATGGAAGATTATGATCACTGTCAAGTATCATTGGATATTTATAAAGAGCTTCGGAAGGAATATGACAATGTAGGACTCGTTATTCAAGCCTACCTTTTTAGAACAGAACAGGATATCGCCGATTTACATCAACTGAATGCAAACCTGCGTCTCGTAAAAGGGGCATACAAAGAGTCTCCAACCGTTGCTTTTCCGGAGAAAAAAGAGGTCGATGAAAATTTTAAAAAGATTATTAAGCAGCATCTATTAAACGGCAACTATACAGCGGTAGCCACCCATGATGAAGCGATGATTGAATATACAAAAACGCTAGTCAGTGAACACCGAATAGCTAAAGAACAATTTGAGTTTCAAATGCTCTATGGAATTTGTGAGGATATTCAAGCAAAACTAGTAAAAGAAGGGTTTAATGTCCGTGTGTATGTGCCTTACGGGGTAGACTGGTTTGGTTATTTTATGAGACGGTTGGCTGAAAGACCCGCCAATGTCTGGTTTGTTCTTAAAAATCTATTAAAATAGCAATTTTATATAAAAAGGAGTCGGAAAATTATGACAACTGTAACACAACAAGCACCTTACAAAAATGAGCCTTTTACCAATTTTTCTCTGGAAGAAAATAAGCAACCGATGACTGCAGCTCTGGCAAAAGTGAAAACGGAGCTAGGCAGGAAGTATCCGCTCGTGATCGGCAATGAAAAGTTATTTACCGAAGAACAAACCATTTCCATTAATCCAGGAAATGTAGATGAAGTCATCGGGTCAGTTAGTAAAGGGAACAAGGAATTAGCTGAACAAGCGATGCAGGAAGCGTTGAAAACCTTTGAAACCTGGAAAAAGGTTGCTCCGGCTGAGCGTGCGGGATATCTATTCAAAGCAGCAGATTTAATGAGACAGCGCAAGCACGAGTTTTCTTCTTACCTTGTCTATGAATCAGGGAAAAACTGGGCTGAAGCTGACGCTGATACAGCAGAAGCCATCGATTTTATGGAATTCTATGCAAGAGAAATGATACGCCTTAGCGAGACAAGCATTCATCAACCGCTTGTAAAAATTCAAGGGGAAGACAATCAAATTTCTTATATTCCTCTTGGTGTTGGGATTATCATTTCTCCGTTTAACTTCCCATTGGCGATCATGGCGGGAACAACGGTCGCAGCGATTGTATCAGGAAATACGGTTATATTGAAACCAGCGGATGCTACTCCTGTGATTGCAGCCAAATTTGTGGAATTAATGGAAGAGGTCGGTCTTCCTTCAGGCGTCCTCAACTATATGCCAGGGGATGGAATCGATGTGGGTGAGTATTTGGTCGAGCATCCAAACACTCGGTTTATCTCTTTTACAGGCTCACGTGCTGTCGGATGCCGTATTTATGAAAGAGCATCAAAGGTTCAGCCTGGCCAATTGTGGTTAAAGCGTGTTATTGCTGAGATGGGCGGCAAGGACGGGGTTGTTGTCGATGAAACAGCCGACTTGGATGCAGCAGCAGCGGCGATTGTCGCTTCGGCTTTTGGCTTCCAAGGACAAAAATGTTCCGCGGGCTCGAGAGCGATTATTGTGGCATCGGTTTATGATGAAGTGGTTGAGAAAGTAACGGAGTTAACAAAAAATCTAACAGTGGGTCTTCCTGAAGAGAACTATGCGATTGGACCGGTAATCGACCAAAAATCAGTAGATAAAATCATGGGCTATATCGAAATTGGCAAAACAGAAGGCCGATTGCTTACAGGCGGCTCAAGAGCAGATGGGAACGGCTTCTACATTGAACCAACCGTGATTGCGGATGTTCAACCAAAAGCCCGGATCATGCAGGAGGAAATCTTTGGCCCGGTCCTTGCCCTAGCGAAAGCAGCTGACTGGCAGGAAGCGATTGAAATCTATAATGATACGGACTATGGATTGACGGGCGCTTATCATTCCCAGGATGAAGAACGCATTCAGTATGCCCTTGAAAACATGTATTGCGGAAACCTTTATATTAATAAAAAGTGTACGGGTGCATTAGTTGGTGCCCATCCATTTGGCGGATTCAACATGTCAGGAACCGATTCAAAAGCTGGAGGATACGATTACCTGCTGTTGTTTACGCAAGCGAAACTGAAATCTAGAAAAATTTAATCACATCCTAACAAGATGGGTATGGGGTTATAGAATAGTTTTGTGAAAAAGCTGATACCCGTACAAAAATACGGGTTCAGCTTTTTTTATTAATGTTCATTCATATTAAGAGAGTCCTACTGGTGCGCTATTACGATATCACACCTAAAGGGCTGGTTCGCTAGAATAGCCGTTGAATTTATGTTAAAGTGAAGAAAAAGCTTGAAAGGATTTTAGCATGTTCAAAAGTGCACCATTTATACTGGATGACTCCTTTACAATTGTAAATTATCATATACCATTACTAGAAATAAAAAAGAAACTTAACGAGTACAATTTTGTTATTGTATCAGGTGGAACCTACTTTATCATTACTCATGATGAAAACAGCCTGATGGCCTTAGGTGACGACTCCATACCCATTATTGATTGGCTTGAACAGCTCCATTGGCTGGAATCCACCGTCATTTCTGATGTCAATGAAATCGATACCTCTGTTGATTGGCGCAGACCGGTTCTAGTTAAAAACGAAAAGGGAATAATCGGTGTTTTTTCAGCTGAAAAGAGGATCGAAATGCTTGAAGAAGAAAACCGCCAAGTTTCTGCTTATTTTCAGACCTTAGCGGAGACGATTAATGAATCGGTTACAGCGGTCGATCAAGCGGGACATGTCGTCTATTGGAATACTACAGCAGAAGAAACCTATAAGATTAAAAAAGAGTACATTCTCGGAAAAAAAATAGGGGAACACTTTCGTGATGAATCGATTGTCCTTCACCGAATTTTAAATGAAGGACGCCCGGTAAGAGGGCAATATCATCGACCTGATAAGGATACGCATGTTCTCATTAACGCTTCACCCATCATGATCGAAAATAGGATTATTGGCGGCGTCGCGACCGAACAAAATATCACGAAAATTATCCGGCTAAACGAAGAATTGGATTCAAACTCAACCTTGCTTGTTCAAAAATCCAATCCCTTTTCATCTCTGGTAAGCGGGAGTCCTAAATTTCAAGAAACCTTGAAGATTGCGCAAAAGGTTGCCCATGCGGATATCCCCATCCATTTAACAGGGGAACCTGGGTCTGGTAAGGAAATGCTGGCACAAGCGATTCATTATGGCGGCACAAAAGCCGAAGGTCCTTTTATCACCCTAAACTGTTCGGTCATCCCTCCTGCCTTGTTGGAAATGGAACTTTTCGGATTTCAAAAGGAAACCTTTACAGCGGAACAACTAACCTTACAAATCGGTCGGATCGAGCAAGCATTAGAAGGTACGTTATTCATAGAAGATATTGATAAGATGCCGCTTCAGGTCCAAGGGAAACTATTAAATTATATGGTCGATCATCGTTTTTACCGGGTGGGTGGAGTTGAGAAAATTACCTCGCCCACACGAATCATTACCTCCACCTCAGAATCGATTGAGGTTCTCGTGAAACAAGGAAATTTTAACGAGCAGCTTTATTTTCATTTATCCGTTATTACGATCGATATCCCGCCATTAAGAACCAGAAAAGAGGATATCATTGCTCATGCCCAGAATTATATTCAAGAATTCAGTTCTAAGTATAAAAAGCCTGTCCCGGAGATCTCTTCTGAAACGATGAACCAGTTAGTGTTCTATGATTGGCCAGGAAACATTCGTGAGCTTAGAAACACAATGGAGCGCTTGGTTCTCCTTAATGACAAATCCGTTATTACCGATGAACATTTGCCTGATAATATGAAGAGTCAGTTGATTGTGAAACAAACGAATAGCCCAATAGGGGAAAGCGATCAACAGGTAGATGTTGTAATAAATTCTGAAGTGTTAGAGATTGAGGAAGCATTACGGAAAACGTATGGAAATAAAAGTGCAGCCGCTAACCTTTTAGGGATTTCAAGAGGGACATTATATAACAAAATAAAAGAATTTGGATTAAATTAAACGGAAAATACACCAACATTGGTGTATTTTTTGTTGAATCTTTACTTTCCTTTATATTTGAAGGAATGGGGTTCCTAACACAGTTTCTCAGTTTAATTTTTGAATTAAGAAAAAGCCTAAGTTCAACAGATGATCTGATTGACCGTTTTTGAAACATTAAGGATTACGATTGCTTTTGCCAGTCTAATCGTTGCCGTAATGTCATTTACATACATATAGGAGGGTAATGCTTTGTCATATATTCCAAAGCAACAGCGTGATAAGGTGAGTTCTTATAAAAATTTACGTTCTTTATACGAGCAAAACATCACTGTGAACAGTATTTCAGAAACTATGGATACTTGTCATCTTCATGAAGATGCCGAAATGATTCGAAGGATGATGGTTATAAAAGACTATGATGTTTTAGGTGTTGAAGATAAGGGAATCGTCATTGGTTATGTAGTTAGAAATGAATTGAAGGAAGGATCCTGTGAAGAATATTATCGGAGTTTTAGTCCGACGGAACTCGTCTCAGAATCAACACCACTGATCGATACGTTATTTTTTTTAAAAGAGATAGATAGAATATTTATACTAGAAGGAAATAGGGTAACAAAAGTTGTGACACTTGCCGATCTCCAGAAACCTCCGATTCGAATGTTATTATTTGGGTTGATTTCATTATTAGAGATGCACCTTTATCGGATTATTAATCATTATTTTCCTGAAGATACCTGGAAGACACATTTAAATACCAATCGAATCAGCTTAGCTGAGGAATTATTTTCTCTTAGAAAGTCACAAAATGAAGCGATCCAATTAAGTGATTGTCTACAGATTTGTGATAAAAGAGACATTGTCCTTAATGAGAAACCATTAAGGGAACGTTTGGGTATTGAAACAAAAAGCAAGGGGAACCATTATTTCAAACAATTAGAAAAATTAAGAAACAACTTGGCACATTCCCAGAATATTAATACCCAAAATTCTTGGGATGAAATGTTCTTGCTAATTGAACAGACTGAGAAATTATTAGGAGCATGTGAAAAGATGTGATGTTGAATTTCTACAGAAAGTGTTTCAAGTGGTATGTAAAAGATTAATAAATACAAGGTGAAGGTAATGGGTTAAGTTGTGAAAACATCAATAGTAGTGGAAAAACTGTAGGTAAGAATCCTACAGTTTTCTATTTTAAATCCTTCAGAAAAAAAGCTGACTTCAAAAGATCACATTTTAGTGATTTGAAATCAGCTTTTTTAACGTATCTAAGAATTTCATATTCTATCCAATCCTATTTACTGAGTAGTATTTTTTCTTTTTTTCATTTGATTTTTATTATTTTTATTTTCCTCATCTAAGGAAGAATTTTCATTATTGTGAGATACTTCTTCTTTTACAGTAGCTGCTGAAACCGGTACATAACTTTCACTTTCACTTTCATTTTCCTTAAGAACAGGAGATTCTGTTAGCGTCCCGCTCGCTTTTTCATTTTTACTGGCAGATGATTCTGATTTGTTTTTCTCACTTTGAACCGCGAGGGAACCTGTGCGTTTTTCGCGGGTTTCTTGCTTTTTAACCTCATTCATTATGCTTGCAATATCGGGATTTCCTTCCACAATCAAAATATTGGGACTTTCCGTAATAACCTCTTCTTGCTCTACAACGGCCAATTGGGTGACCAGTTTCTTTTCTTCCATTGGCGAGGGGATAGAGCGCTCAATCCGCGCTTCTTCTTTTCTAATGATATCCTGTACCTGCTTTGTTTCTTGAATTTTTCGCTTGCCTACAATTACTTCTTCAACGACTACCGGTCTTTTCGTTACTTCTATCCGTTCTTCCATAATGGGGATACGAATAATTTCATCCGCAGTAAACGGGCTGCCATCAACCTTTCCATCAATGACAGGACGGCGCTCTACATATATTTCTTCTCGAATGAGTGGAACATGCACTGTTCGCTGCTCTTCAACTACTTCTTTATGGAGCTGTAATTCGCCGACTTGGACACGCTCTTTTATGATATCAAGCTGTTCTTCACGGAGTTGGACGGCGTTTGTTTTTTCAGTCTCATATCTTTCAGTCTCATATTGTGCTTTATTAACAGAGCTGTCGTAAGTTCCATTCGTATCAACCAGCAAAATCATTTTCCCTTTATTAATTTCCTCTTCACACAGTTTTGCCGTAAATACTGGTAGTCCTCTTTCAATAAGCCTGTTGGATAGAGTGTTTACCTTTCCTCCGCCCATTCCTGCAGTCATTATGGTAATAAAGTTATCCATCATAACACCTGCTAAAGTACTCACTTGTACATCCGCTTCTACCATGACTCCAGTGTGTGAAATGACCAATGGAATGCGACTTCTATTTTCTGCCACTACCATCATATCTGTTTCACGATGCCCCTGACGTTTCAATTCTTCAATCGCATACAAGACTTCTTGCTCCGAATTAAAGGTTCCAATGATTCTTTTTTCCATACTCATTCTATCGTACCTCCTAAAATATAGTTAATGTGGAATATAAAGTACATCCGCATTTAAAGTATATCTACCCGAGAGGTATCCACTTGAAACATGTAAAAATCGAAATGAAGGATAATATTTTGTAAAAAAAATAAGAAGTTTACCTAAAAACAAGTCAAATAGGCACATTTCTAGAGCTACTTTACGAAATTTAAAAATAATAACCAACGTAAATGTGACGCAACCACCGCCAAAAGCGACACGATAACGTATAACGAATAAACGAAGTGCCGATTTCTATTAAAGAGAAATTGTCACTATTTTTATTTTATAGGGGGAATTATGAAAACTTTAAAGTATAATATGAAATATGTTTGTAGGGAACAGTAACAAACATATTGAAAATGAATATCTTCTGCACCAATCAGGTATTGAACAGATTATGAAAGGTAACAAAAATGAGTATAATAAAGGATTTTTTGCTGCAATTAACGTTTATGGTAATACCCATTTTTACGTACTTTACATTTATTACGGAGAGGGTAAAAAGTGATAAAAATAGAAACGTAATAATGTCCATTTTGTGGGGCATATCAATATTATTTTGCATGTCCTTTCCAGTGAGCTTTGGCCAAAATGCTCGTTTGGAGTTAAGAATTATTCCTCTATTATTAGGGACCTTATACGGCGGATTTTGGCCAGGCATCTTCCTTTCAGTGCTAATCATACTTTATCGACTTTATTCTGGAATCAGTATAGGATTTTATAATACTTTTCTTGTCTTATTATTTACATTGCCTGTTATATTGTTTTTTCAAAAATCATTTGCAAGTTCGCATAAAGATAAAAGGATTAAAATTGCTGTTGGTCTTTCCTTTTACTACTGTCTAATTGGCCTTACTTTTTTTGGTATTCTAAGAGGTTTTTCCATAGATCATCTTAAAGTACCGATTATTCATCTTATCTTTGTAGTGGTAGTTACTTGGTTCTTCACTATGTTAAATGAAACGATTAGGGAGATTCATCAGCTTCGATCAGAAATGCTGAACTCAGAGAAATTACGAGTGATAAGTGAGTTAACAAGTGTTTTCGCTCATGAAATTAGAAATCCGATGCAAGTGACTCGTGGCTTTCTGCAACTTCTAGACGAGCCTGATTTGCCTAAAGAAAAGAAGGAATATATCCAAATTTCCATTGAAGAATTAGATCGTGCAAATGAAATTATTAATGATTTTTTATCCTTTGGAAAACCCACAATAAATAATAGCGATAGAATCGACGTAGGTTATCAGTTACAACGTGTAGTAAATATCCTTCAGGGTTACTCCCTGAAACATAATGTTGAAATTAAAACTGATTTTTTGGATAACTGTTGGATTTATGCTAATCCTCAAAAATTGAACCAGTCATTGATTAATATTTTAAAAAATGCGATAGAGTCTATGCCGAATGGTGGAATGGTTTGGATTACATGTACTTCAACAGATGATGGATATATAAAGATTATCATTAAGGACCAAGGAATTGGTATGACAAAAAAGCAAATAGATATGCTTGGATCTCCGTTTTATTCCTTAAAGGAACGTGGGACAGGACTTGGAATGAGGGTAAGTTTTCAAATTGTCCATTCTTTCAATGGTAAAATACAAGTGAACAGTGAAAAGGATATAGGGACAGAAGTTATTATTCTTTTACCCCAGATATCCTAAAGATTAACTATTAATGTGAGAATGCTGCACAATCCCTTTTTTTGATTAGGAATAGTAACAATTTTTCTGCAGAAAATACTTCTATTAAATTCAAAATAGGAGTGTATATATGGAACAAACACTTTATGAAAAAGTTGGCGGAGAAGCAGCGATTGCAAAAGTTGTGGACTATTTTTACTCCGAGTTGGTACTTAAGGATGAGACAGTTAATCATTTTTTTAAAGAAACGGATATGGAAAAACAACGCCGTCATCAGTCAAAATTTATTAGTTTTGCATTAGGCGGTCCAAATCAATATTCTGGTCAATCTATGGCAAAAGCTCATCAAGGAATGAATCTCCAACCAGCCCATTTTAATGCTATTGTAAAACATCTTCACGATGCTCTTGCTCATTTTGGAGTGAATGAAAGAGACATAGATACAGCTTTAACTCAAGTAGCTTCACTAAGAGACGATATTTTGTATCAATAACTGTTATTCTGCTAATGGATCCTAGAAGGAAGATCGAGCTGCCACTAAGGTAGCTTTTTCTTTTTAACAATGTAAGTTTGGACGTTTCTTTCTTAAGAATATTGTTAATCTCCAGGCCTGGCACGACCCGGAGAATGTTCTTTAAGAAATTTTTACTTTCTAAACTCATTTAATCTTTCATAGGTTTCAAGTAAGAAATCATAAAACAATGCTTCGGTTGGGAGCAGTTGACGTTGTGTCGGGTAGATGACACCGACTGTGCGTGTGAGACTCGCATCTGATATGGAAATCACGACGGTGGAGCGCGGGGTGTTATCTACCAATGTCATCTCTGGCATCAATGCTACCCCTAAGCCAGCAGACACTAACCCTTTTAATGCATCAATATCTTTCCCTTCGAATGCGATTTGTGGTGAAAAACCTGCATCCTTACATGCTTGAACAACCTGTTCGCGAAATACAAATCCTTCAGGTAGGACACAAAATGGGTCATTTCTTAAATCCCGTAAACGAATCGATTCCCGATCAGATAATGGATGATGAAGTGGGAGGAGGGCAACGATATTTTCTGTAAATAACGTAACTCCTTTGATTTTTTTTTCTTTTTCCGGATTGGGCATGGGTGCCATCATGGCCAAATTAAATTCCCCATTTACCACACCATCAATTAAATCATAATAAAGGGCATTGCTCATTTGAAATTTCGCATCCGGGTACCGAGTGCGAAAAGCATAAATGATGGAAGGCAATGTATGGGCGGCCATGCTAATAGGGAACGCAATTCGAACGGTTCCTTTTTCCGGATTTAAATTTTCTTCTACTTCTCTCTTTGCATCCTCCATCAAATACCACACGTGTTTCATACGATCATAAAAAATTCTTCCTATTGGGGTTAACTTTACGCTTCTTCCCTCACGAATAAAAAGTTTCACACCTAATTCGTCTTCTAAATTGAAGATTTGCCTGCTAACGGAAGACTGGGCAACATGTAAGACATCTGCTGCCTCTGTTACATGCTCTCTTTTAGCCACTTCTAGGAAATATTGAATTTGCCTCGTCTCCATTTTTTAATCACTCCAGATTCATGCGTTAAATGCATTAATTTCATCGGAAATTAAGATTGAAACTATTAATTATAAAATTATAAAATGAAAATACATTTAAGAAAAGTAATTTTTCACTGTATTTAATAAATTTTTAGGGGCGAACATTATGAAAATGCTGGACAAAGTAGAAGAAAATCAAACGCAAATCGTGAAAGATTACGTAAATCGTTTATTTGAAAGTGTTCAAATGCGTAATCCAAATGAATGGGAGTTCCAACAGGCGGTTAAAGAAGTACTTGATTCTTTAGTACCTGTCCTTGTGAAAAATCCGATATATATCAAACAGGCCGTTCTAGAAAGAATGGTCGAACCAGAGCGAATGATTACCTTTCGGGTTCCATGGGTAGATGATAAAGGGAATGTAAAAGTGAATCGTGGATATCGTGTCCAGTTTAGTAGCGCGATTGGACCTTATAAGGGGGGACTAAGATTTCACCCGTCTGTTAACGCAAGTATTATCAAGTTTCTCGGGTTTGAGCAAATCTTCAAAAACTCATTAACAGGTCAGCCAATAGGCGGTGGAAAAGGCGGTTCCGACTTTGATCCAAAAGGTAAATCTGATTTAGAAATTATGCGCTTTTGTCAGAGCTTTATGACAGAGCTTAGCAGACATATCGGGCCGGATATCGATGTTCCCGCTGGGGATATAGGAGTAGGGGCAAGAGAGATCGGTTATATGTTCGGGCAATATAAAAAATTAAAAGGTGCTTATGAAGCAGGTGTGCTAACTGGAAAAGGCATAGGTTATGGAGGAAGCTTAGGCCGGAAAGAAGCGACAGGATATGGATTGGTTTATTTTGTAGAAGAAATGCTGAAACGTCAGGGATTAAGCTTTCAAGGAAGTACCGTTGTGGTATCTGGTTCAGGAAATGTTTCGATTTATGCAATGGAAAAAGCGATGCAGTTTGGTGCAAAAGTGGTAGCATGCAGCGATTCAAACGGCTATGTTTATGATCGAAATGGAATTAACTTAGATACGGTTAAACGTTTAAAAGAAGTAGAGAATAAAAGAATGATTGAATATGTCAAAGAACATCCAGATGCTATCTATCAAGAAGGGTGTTCAGGCATCTGGGCGATCCCGTGCGATATTGCTTTACCGTGTGCAACGCAAAATGAGGTAGATAAGGAAGCGGCAGAATTGTTAGTTTCAAATGGGGTAAAGGCAGTGGGCGAAGGTGCAAATATGCCTTCTACTCTAGAAGCCATCGATACCTATTTGTATCATCATGTTTTATTTGCACCTGCCAAAGCAGCAAATGCAGGCGGGGTTGCAGTCTCCGCGTTAGAAATGGCGCAAAATAGTGCAAGGCTGTCTTGGACACAAGAAGAAGTGGACCTGAAATTACAAGGCATCATGAAAGATATTTATTGTAAGAGTATGAAGGCATCAGAAGATTATGATGCTCGAGGAAATCTTGTTGTCGGTGCTAATATAGCTGGATTCGTAAAAGTAGCTAATGCCATGATCGAACAGGGTGTTATATAAAATATTCTATCTTGTTATGATAATAATAGAATATTGATACCGTTCAAAACAACGATAAAAGGTCACAGATTGGTGGCCTTTCATCGTTGTTTTTTCTTTTCTATCAATCGTCTACTTATCTTTTTAAGTAACGTGGAAGCAATAGTCGTTTGAATTTTTGTTAATTGAACAAACTGAGAACATATTAGGAAAATGTGAAAAGATAGGTAATTATTATATCGAAAAAAATAATCGATATATCTATTGCTTTATCTATGTATATCGATTAAAATTTATCGTAATAGTGAAAGAATGGAGGGCTGGCATGTCAGGTATAAAAAAACAAGACATTCTAACAATCCTTACATTTGTGAGTCGTAAGGATATAAGTAGGGAAGACTTGCTTGGGGCACTAAGTGAGGAAATCTCTAATTTCGATACAATCATTGAGTATTTGCTTAACGAAGAAATGGTTGTAAATAGAAAAGGGATGCTTTCAATTACAGAAAAAGGCTTAAACCAAGCACGCCACTTATACGAAAAAAAATCTCATCATAGGAAGCCAGGAAAAAAGAAGCCTGGAACACGAAGGGGACTTATTCAAATAGCAGTCCTTCAGCTGCTTAAGGAGGAGCCGCGACATGGCTATGAAGTGATGAAGCTGCTGGAAGAGCGGAGTAAAGGTGTGTATTCTCCGAGTGCAGGAACAATTTATCCAGCTTTGCAGGATTTATCCGAAAGAGGTTTGATCTCAATTGATGAACAAACAGATAAAAAAGTATGTACGTTAACTCCTGATGGCTTGGAATTTCTGTCAGAGACGGTTCACGATGAGGATCAGGTGTTTTGGGAGGAATGGCGCCTTCATTTATTGTGGAAGCAATCGAAGGAAGCTGGATTACTGCGCGAAGAGATGGATAAATTTCAATTGGAGTTTCAATACGCAGTAAGTAAAGTATTGCACGAGCCTTCACTTGCACCAGAACTTGCCGAAATCATTAAGAGCGGAAGGGCTCACTTGATTCAGTGGTCAAACAAGAACTGAGAAAACATATCAAACGAATACCCATGTAGAAGGTTTTCCGCGCTACAAGGTACAGGACAGATTTAGGGAAAAGATTAGAACAAATAGGAGGAATTTTCTTGGATATCATCGATATTATCTATTCTCGACGTAATATAAAAAATTTCAAATCAGATCCGGTCACTATAGAGCAAATCAGCAAATGGCTGGAAGCCGGCTCAATGGCTCCCAATCATAAAATGACTGAACCATGGGAAGTGTACATGGTTGGTGTGGAGACAAGAGAAAAGTTAAACCACAAAACCAATTTCTTCCATGCACCTGTTGTACTTGCCATTTTATCCAAACACGGTGCCAATGAAATTGAAAAAGTAGAAAACGCACATGCTACAGCCTGCTTTGTACAAAATTTTAATCTAGCCGCTTGGGCAGAAGGGGTTGGAACATTCTGGTCATCCATGGGGGCTGCTCCGAAAAACCGTGAAATTCTAGGTGTTCCGGATGGGTATGATGTGATTGGGATCTTTGGTGTAGGGTACCCAGAAGAAATCAATGAACCAAAAGAAAGGACTCCTATTCAAGAAAAAATAAAGTACCTTTCTTAAAAAAGGAAAATTACGAGTTTTACATAATATGGTATAATTACAATTGATTTAGAAGTAAAAATAAGTGCGGTATAAACACCAATCCAAAATTTTCGAATAGCCATGCCAATCGAATGAATAGTAAAAAAGGAGAAATAACAATGCCAAAACAATTTTGGATTAACTTGCCGGTAAAAGACATCAATAAATCAAAAGAGTTTTATAGCAAAGTAGGATTTATTGTTAATGAGCAACATGGCAATAGCGACCAAGCACAATTGATCATCGGGGATCATAATGCTACGGTTATGCTATTTCCAGAGTCTACTTTCGAAAACTTTACCAGACAGGTAATTGTTGATACAAAGCAAGCTACGGAAGTATTGCTATACGTGGATGCCGACAGCAGAGAAGAAGTAGATGTAATGGCAAAGAATGCAGAAGAGGCTGGCGGTAAAATATTTGGAAAGCCTTCAGAGAGCCAAGGATGGATGTACGGCTGCGGTTTTACAGATTTGGATGGTCATCGGTGGAATGTGTTGTATATGGATATGAGCAAAATGCCGAAAGAATGAGATAGGATTATAAGGGAAATATTCTGCGGCGATAAGAGCATTTATGTAATATCGATTGTAGCGGATGCCTTCTGCGATACGTCCAACTGCGTTCAAATGTCCGCCTGCGTTGGGTCATCCGCCTTTACTTATTTGTTAACGAAAATTTTCAATATAGTTTACGACATCTCCCACCGTTTGAAGCGTCGCTGCAACTTTGTCACTAATTTCGATAGCGAATTCATCTTCAATTTCCATCGTCAGGTTCACCATATCAAGTGAATCAGCTTCGAAGTCATCTTTGAATGATGCTTCCGGTTTAATATACTCCATTTTCACTCCCAGTTGGTCTGCGATAATAGGTTTTAACTTTTCAAATGTGGTCATTGTGCCATCCCCCTAAGTATTTCATAACCTCCATTATAACAACCAATATCGGAACGGAAAACATAAAAGTATTGCCAATATCCGGCGAACATCTCCCTTTCTTAGTGTTCATGGTTGATTACTTAAACATTACAAGACAATACCTTGTTTGATGATTTCGACTTTTACATTCGTTTGAATCTTTATATTTTTAAAATAATCCTTCTTATCTAGTATTTTCCAAGTATTGGGGTGAAACGCGATCAATCTCCTCCCAATTCCAAATACATCACAATTCGCCTGCTGTAAATTTGTTATAACCTGTTTCGCGTCTTCTGTAAGCTCCTTTGATAAAACCTTGTTTAGTCGTTCTATATCTTTTGGAACATCCCCTTTGGGATATTCTTCTACGTTTATCTTTAAATGTAGGTTTAATTGAACAGAAACCTCTCCATTTTTTACATGAACTTTTAATTTTCTTTTCATATTGTTGACATTATATGAAATATAATTTTTTATTTTCTGCTGCTCTTTTTTATTCACTCGTTTTGTAAATCGTGCGTATTTTCCTTTTTTGTTATTCAATAAAAGAAGGAGGCATGAATCTTGCGGCGATAAACTTCCCGAATATTTTTTTTCATTCATTAGGGCTAGGCCGACCACTACTGCGCTTTTCTTTTTATTCATTTTAAGATAAGGGAGGACGATATCTTCTCCCGGATCAATCATTTCTGAGGCTAGTGTCTGGATGGTTTGAATCGGAACGATCGAGTTTTCTTCTGCGCTAGTAAGAGCTTCTTGAATATATTCGCTAACGTTTGGCTCATGTTTTGGATTAATTTCAAGCAGGTTCACCGCTTCACCGGCCACTACCCCTAGTGTCGCCCCAAGCGAATTGCGCGGATCTCTCCAAATGACATCTAATGGTGGATAAATACCTGCAGCCGCCATCCGCTCGCCGAACAAAATCAGTTTATTTTTAGATGAATCTAATATTCCAGATACTTCTCGATCGATTTTAAGCCGACAATCCCTTGGTGTATGACCTTTTGCAGAAAGTGTTTCACTTTTTACCCTAGCTTGCGGTCCCTCGGAGGACTCCTCGACTATGGGAATGGAAACCCCTAATAACATTTCGTCGTTATCTGCTAAATCATAACTTAATATCTGTACCAATACTGCATTTTTCATCAGGTGCTGGTCCCAGCATCCAGTAAGTAATAAACATAGAAGTACAAGGATAGGCTTTTTGCTTTTCATGGCTTATTCACCACTTCTTTTTTCGATAAAACCCACGAGAGAATAAGTAAAAGTACAGGTATGATGCCGATGAAAATATAGTGCGTCGGCCCAAGAAAGTGATTAAAATTTTCAAAGTCTCTTCCTTGATCAGGAAGAAGAGCCAAAATTAAATAGAATCCTGCAACAATAGGCAGGAAGCGGGCATAGTGTTTTTTTCTAAAAAGGCTGGCCAACCCCATTGCAGATAATAATAGCCAGTTCGCAATCGAAGTTGCAACAACTACAAGCCAGAGCGATAAGAAAAATAAATCCGTCCTTTCGATAACCTGAAACGAATAGGCTTTAATCATATATAATAATGGCTCTGGAGTCAGTCCGATATCTAAATTGGGTTCGAAATAGACAAGGGCTGCAAACACCAAAAAGGTATAAAAGAAGGTGACAAAAATGTTCGCTGTTGTGATAGCGATCAGCTTCTCTTTTCCGGAAGCTTGCACATAGGGATGGATAAAAAGAAACAGTTCAAAGCCCAACATAGAGAAAGCAGCTTCTTTTGAACCTTTCAATATCGTTAGAATGCTATGGTCCCCTACTGGAAAGATATACAGGAAGTTCGCATCCTTCATTGCATACACAATCAACATTAATAATACAAACAGAATGGGGGATACCAATACATAAAATCTCGCAATACTGGTTAATCCTGCACTGACGATGTAAATGCAGGTGATGAGGATTAAAACCATTGTAATCCAATTAGGGGTACGCGGTAAGATCCATTTATCGAGGATATCACTATATCTTGCTAAAACTAAGCTCCCTGTTACCATAAAATAGAGTGCATAACTGAGAATGAATAGCTTCCCGACAAATTTCCCCAGTAATTTTGGAAGTATTTCGTACAAAGATGACGAAGGAAATCTTCTGCTTAGTCCCCAAAAGGCAAAAATAATCGCCTGCGAGATGACTCCTGCTAGTAGAGTGGAAATCCAGCCATCCTGTTTGGCTAATAATGCCACATCATGGGGCAACGATAATATTCCTACACCAATTTGGGCCTGGATAATCATAAAGACAAGCTGTTTGTTCGTAATTCTATTCTTGTTTTGTTTCATTACTATCCCATCCCCTTGCCAAAGATTGCTTTTTAAGGGTGTTCGGTTTTGAATCAAGCGGACGTGAATTAAATTTCCATAGGGGCAAACGGATAAACGTATCTTTAATGTCTTTTAATCGAAATGGTGCCCAAGGTGCAAAGTAGGCTGTGCCAAATGATTCTAACCTGCATAAATGAGCTAAAGTAAACATAAACCCAAAGGTAATCCCTACAAATCCAAAGGTTGATGCCAAAATCATATGGGGAAAACGCAAAAATCGTACGGCATCACTCATTTCTGTGGTCGGGATGCTGTAGGCTGCAATAGCTGTAATCGCCACAACCACAATCATGGTATTCGAAATGAGGCCTGCACGGACAACTGCATCACCAATAACCAAACCTCCGACAATACCGATGGTTTGTCCAATCCTTGATGGAAGGCGTACCCCCGCTTCACGAATCAGTTCAATGGTCAACTCCATGACAAGTGCTTCAATTAACGGAGGAAAAGGTATATTTTTGATTGAACTTACAACAGGGAGAACTAAATCATCCGGCAGTACTTCAAAATGAAAACCAATCACCGCAATATAAATAGCAGGCAAATTGACCGCAATGAAAATGCTTACGAGCCTCATGGAACGGATAAAGGTTCCGATCATCCAGCGTGAATTATAATCATCAGGTGAATGGAAAAAGGCAAAAAAAGTGACGGGAATAATTAAACAAGCAGGAGACCCTTCCATCAACACCGCCACTCGTCCTTCATTCAGATGACTTACAACACGATCTACTCTCTCTGTACTTAAAACCTGAGGAAAGGGTGACCAGGTGGAATCTTCGATCAATTCCTGAAGAGCTCCAGTACTGGGGATATAATCCATTGAAATATGATGGACCCTCCGTTTAAATTCGGTGACCATTTCATTATTGGCAAGGTCTTTCATATAAACCATAGCTATTTTGGATTGAATCTGGTCACCCACTGTTATATGTTCCATGGTAAGGTTTGCAGTTCTACAAGATTTCCTAATTAAATGAAGATTGGTTGAAATATTTTCGATAAAACCTTCATGAGACCCCTGAATGACTTGTTCATTACTAGGTTCTATAATGGTCCTCTCTTTGGAGAGGCCAACTTCCACCATGTAGAACTCTTTGACACCATCCAAGAACAGGATACAGGATCCATTCAAGAGTGCTTCTTGAGCTTTGAATAAGTTATCTGATTTAAGAAAGTTAGAATAAAGTACACTTGCGAACGGGGTACACTCCGATTCCATCATGGGTTTTACAATATCTCTTTGAATCTTATCCTTATCTGCCATCGTATCTAAGAAAATCAAAATTCCCCGATTATTTCTTTCATTTAATTCCTTAATCATTAAATCAGCTGAATCGGAAAATGTATGTTTAAAAAAAGAAATATTTTCATCGATGGTATGGAAAACGTCCTTAAAGAATATAGAGTCCTGATTTGAAGCAATTGGTTGGATATCCTTTTTCATGAACTTTTTTAAAGCAGGGTAAATGAATTTCATTTTTTTACTCCATTATCAAAATGTTTCCATTATCATCCCCAATATATGGTATAACTATGTATTTGCTTGTTCTAGTTAATAATAATGAAGTCAATGCTAAAAACACTTTGGTTGATGATATAGGTTTTGGTAGTATGATTAGTTGTGAAGTAAATGATAATCAAATAGACAAAAGATTTGATATAAAAAGAAAGGAACTTTAGATGAATACATCATTAGAAATGCTGATCCATTTATTCGAACGAGCTGCCTTGCTCTTGATTTGCCTGTTCTTTATGATACGGATCCCGAGATTTAAGGAATCGCTTCAAAAAGACCACCATTCTCCAACCGAACGTGTCGTCATTACCCTTGTGTTTTGCTTATTTGCTATATTTGGTACATATTCAGGGATTCATGTGGAAGGGTCACTTGTGAATGTCAGGATTATTGCTGTCGTTTCGGGGGGAATCTTGTTTGGCCCCTGGGTAGGAATTATTACCGGTATTGTTTCAGGAGTCCATCGATATTTAATAGATATTGGTGGACCCACTTCGATCCCATGTCTCATTACAAGCATTTTAGCGGGAATTGTTTCGGGTTATATTAACCGAAGAGTGAAGAGGTCCTTACGCTGGGTTTATGGAATAGTTGCCGGCATGTTGTCCGAAATATTGACGATGGTGCTGATTCTTGCGATGGCGAATCCATTTGAACTAGGTTTGGACATTGTTTCTAAAATCGCTTTTCCGATGATTGTAGGAGAGGTAAACATTGGCCTAATTGTATTGCTTGTGATGAGCGTCGAAGGTGAGAAGGAATTGATTGCAGCGAGACAGGCAAAGTTAGCCTTAGATATTGCAAACAAGACACTGCCTTATTTTCGATCTGTTAATTTTGATTCTTTGAAGAAGATTTGCCGTATTATAAAAAATGATATCAAGGCCGACGCGGTTGCGATTACAGATACGCATAATGTGCTTGCTTATGTTGGCTTTGGAGAAGAACGATATGTAATCGGGCAGGAAATCATTAGTGATTTGACAAAAGAGGCGATTCACAGCGGGAAATTCATCATTCGGAATCAAGTGGCCGATCACCATACACCCCAAATTCACTCCCTGCTCATTGTTCCCTTTGAGGAGCATGGCGAGGTGACGGGAACACTTAAGATCTATTACCGCAAAGCCTATAAAATGACCTATTCGCTGCAAACGATGGCCATCGGACTATCGCAAATCATCTCCACACTTATGGAGGTTTCCCGGATTGAACAGATTAGGGAAGGGGCGAACAAGGCGGAGCTGAAGGCTCTCCAAACGAAGATTAATCCGCACTTTTTATTTAATGCCCTAAATGCAATTGCCTCCACCACACGCAGAAATCCGGACAAGGCACGTGAGTTGATTATTAATCTTTCTGGCTATATGCGTTACACTTTAGAAATTAGTGATGAATTGATTAATATCCATAAAGAATTGGAGCAAGTCCGTGATTACGTTGAAATAGAGAAGGCGCGTTTTGGCAACCGGTTAACGGTGGAATACGATATTGACGAAGTAAATGTAAATATCCCGAGCCTGCTCATCCAACCTTTGGTCGAAAATGCCATTATTCATGGGATCTTAACGATAAAGGGCCCAGGGGTGGTGACGATAGCGGTTAAGGATATGGGGAATAAAATAAGAATTAGTGTGATGGATACGGGGGCTGGAATTAGCGAAAATGTCATTCAGCATTTGCTGCATGATGATGTACCGGCCAACAAAATAGGTTTGTATAATGTTCACCAGCGAGTGAAACTCATTTATGGACATGGATTGGTCATTCACCGCTTGTCACCAGGAACAGAAGTTTTTTTTGATATCGTAAAGGAGAACCTATGAGAGCGATTATTGTGGAAGATGAAGTTCCAGCTCGTGAAGAACTGGAGTATTTAGTGGAAGCCTATAGTGAAATTGAAGTGACCCATTTCTTTGATGATGGCTTAGATGTTTTAAAATTTTTGCAGGAGCATGAAACAGATGTAATCTTTCTTGATATTAATATTCCTTCCTTAAATGGCATGTTGTTAGCGAGTACCATAAGTAAATTTACAAAAAGGCCTTATATTGTCTTTACCACTGCCTACAAAGAGCATGCAGCGCAAGCCTTTGAACTTGAGGCCTTTGATTATATTTTAAAGCCCTATGACGAGAAGCGGATTGCTGGGATGTTAAGCAGGTTGGAATCTGCCTTTAAACGAGATCACGTCGAAATAACGATCCCGAATAGCAACCTTAAATCTAATTTGAATTCTCAAGGACAGCAAAGAGAAATCCCAACGCAGGCTTCTAATCGAATCAATTTGAAAAAGAACGATAAAATTATCGTAACAGATGCGAATGATATCTATTACGCTATCGCCAACGAAAAAGTTACATTGGTGTATACCAAAAAGGAGGAGTACACCATGCCGATGAGCATAACGGAATTCGATTCCCTATTGCCTGAGAATCTTTTCTTTCGCTGTCACCGTTCGTATACAGTTAACTTGACCAAAATCCTTGAAATTGTTCCATGGTTTAATCAAACCTACATGCTCCGTCTGAAAGATCTTACAGCGGAAATTCCGGTAAGCCGAAGCAAAGTGAAAGCGTTTCGACAAATTATGCATCTATAACCTCCATTCATTCCGAATAATAGGCATCTCATTCTGAAAACGGTTTCTCTCTTTTTTTCAATGCTATGATGATCATGTAAATAAAATCAATTAAAGATTCTGATGTTAAACATGATCATTTTTATAAGGAAGAAAAGAGGAGATCACAATGAAATCAAATACAGATCGTCGATGGCTGATTGTGTTAGGAACTATTATCGTACAGATGGGTTTAGGTACCATCTATACGTGGAGTCTTTTTAACCAGCCGTTAGTAGAACTCTTTCATTGGAAGTTAAATTCAGTTGCTATTACTTTTTCAATTACGAGCTTCGCCTTGGCATTCTCTACTTTATTTGCCGGGAAGCTACAGGATAAATGGGGGCTTCGCCGTGTAATTGGTTGTGCAGGTCTTGTGCTGGGAGCAGGCTTAATCCTTAGTTCCCAGGTATCATCATTATGGATGCTTTATATTTTAGTAGGGGTTGTCGTTGGGGCAGCAGATGGCACAGCTTACATCACATCCTTATCTAATTTAATTAAGTGGTTTCCAGAGAGAAAAGGACTTATTTCTGGAATTTCTGTTGGTGCGTACGGTACGGGCAGTTTGTTATTCAAGTTCATTAACGGTTCACTTATCCAATCTGTTGGGGTGTCTCAAGCCTTCTTTTACTGGGGAGTAATTGTCCTGATTTTGGTTGTGGGTGGTTCATTCCTTGTCCGGGAAGCAAAAATGAGTCATGAGCCGCAAACCGTTGGTGGCAGTATCCAAAAAGATTATACAGTTAAAGAAATGCTTAAAACAAAGCAAGCCTACCTATTATTCTTTATTTTCTTTACAGCGTGCATGAGTGGTTTATTCTTGATTGGGATCGTGAAGGATATTGGTGTTCGATTGGTAGGACTTGATATTGAAGCAGCAAGTAATGCAGTGGCATTGGTTGCCATATTTAATACAAGCGGGCGCATCATTCTCGGGGCCTTATCAGATAAAGTGGGCCGTTTAAGAGTGGTATCAGGTACACTTGTTGTAACAGCTGCAGCAGTAACAGTATTAAGCTTTGTGCAGCTTAATTATGCCTTGTTCTTTATCTGTGTCGCTGGAATTGCCTTTTGTTTTGGCGGTAATATTACGATTTTCCCTGCAATTGTAGCTGATTTCTTTGGCTTGAAAAATCAGAGCAAAAACTACGGCATCATTTATCAGGGCTTCGGAATTGGAGCCATTTCTGGATCATTTATTGCTTCTGCCTTAGGTGGTTTCATACCTACATTTAAGCTTATTGCTGTACTGAGCATTGTTTCATTACTCATCGCATTGACCATCAAGGCACCAAATTTTGGCGAGCCGAAAACGAAGAAGAAAAGGAATCATGGAGAGATTCGCAATCTTTCACCAGAGACACGAGCAAGTTAATAGAACTATATACAGAAAAGGCAGCGAACCCAATCGGGGGCGTTGCCTTTTCTTTTATCTGGTAAAAAGCAGTGGGAAAACAAATTGATTCAATCACCTTTTATTATTTGAGCCCTATCCTCCATTTGTGGAGGTTCTTCAAACCACCCATGCTTAATCTTAATTTCAATTCCTTCTTGTCCGTAGAAATATATATCTTTAGCAATTAATGAAAACTTTATAGAAATATCATTTCTTAAACTAAAAAAGGTTCCAAAACTACCTCCTACAAGTCCAAATCCATTGAGAAGGTAGACGCAATGCATCATGAGATTATCCGAAAATGGTGCCATTGTAGAAGTAGTTACCGTGCTTCCAGATGTAGCAGAGAAGTGAACATTACTCTCTAAAAGCATTTCCTCGAATGTTTTGATTTGTTTCTTACAAAGTTCAATTCCTTTTACAAAATATTGTTTAACATCTTTGTTAACTGCACATTGTGCGAAACCAGTAATCAATTGCATCCCAATATTATTTGTCTCAATTCCATGGTGAATAATACCAAGCTCCATGTCATTTAAAGTCCTCTTGTCACCAAAAGGCTTAAATCCTTGCATGTACTTTTTACTTCTAATAAATTCAGTTGTTTTTGGCATAGTAACTTTTGGGGGAAGGGTAAGAATCCCTTTTTCTAGCAGATAAAGGGTAGACAATTTATAAAATTTTTGAGTAACAGAAGTAAGTCCCTCATAAATCTGAATAACTTTATCGTTATATGCCATATTCATATTAATGGTGTACATACCCATGCTAACTTCTTTTAATATACGGACCAACATAATATCAAATCCATTATCGAATAACTTAGGAGCTTCTACGTTGACGTTTTCTTTTGTGTATCCAACAGGTTTCGCCATTTTTTGGTTTGTAAATATCTCTTCCATTTGCACAACAAAATAATTCAGTTCTTGCCACAAACCGCCCATAATATTCCTAGCTTCTTGGTCATCCGATTTCTCTATAAAGTATTCCAACATTCTCATAATAAGGGTTTTTTCTATGTATGTAAGCCAAAGTGTACCCACCTCTGGTGCACTTATTGGGTTTGTTAGAATCAAATCTATAACCTCCATGACTTTTTAATTTTAGTGTGTTCAAAGGGACGGGAATTAGTCAAATTTAAAACGTTCCTTCTATCAGGAGTCGAGCCTACTTCTTTTTCGGAATAATTCTTAACCTTATACCATAATAAGACAATAAAAGAAAAAAGCGTAAGGATGTGGTATATTAGGGGAATATACAGGTTATTTATTATGGAAAAAATATTTATAAAAATAGGTTTTAATTCGGAAAGAAAGAGTGATACATACCTTGAAATACAAAGGAAGAATAGTAACAACCTTAATTAGTATAATTGTTGGAATACCTTATGTTGCTTATAATTATAAAACACTTCAAAGTTCGATTCGGACGTTCATAGATACAACCGTTTTGATTGTAACTACCGTGATACTCTGGTGGCTGGGAAAACAATATGATAAGGCTAAGTTTTATTCCGAAAAAGACTATTTAACTGGGCTTTATAATAGACGTTTTATTGAGGAGATTTTCCCAAAACTAATATCATCAGCGAAAAAAATTGAACAACTTAGTATATTAATATTAGATTGTAATGACTTTAAACAAATAAATGATACATATGGCCATAAATATGGAGATCTGGTACTTGAAAATATTTCGACTATACTTTTAAAAAGCACTAGCGTCAGTGACATTATCGCAAGATGGGGAGGAGATGAATTTTTAATCATTTCCCCCTTCTCAGATCAAACTGAAACTGAAGTAATGATTAAGAGGATTGAAAACGGATTGAGAGAACTATCCCAGAAGACAGAAAAAAAAATTTCAGTTTCGGCTGGATTTGCTATTTATCCAAATGATGGAAAAGATATGGATAGTCTAATTAAGATTGCTGATAAAAATATGTATAAATTAAAAACCTTAAGTAAAAAAGCTACCCTTAAAAAAATATGAAACTATGAAAAAATATCATTCAATTACTTGGAGCGATTGTTCAATAAGAGCAGTCGCTTTTTTACTAACGAGGAGGGTTGTTCAATTAGAAATGATAATTATGTGTGAAAAATGTTCAGATAAACAATGAGGCAATTTTTTCACTCTTCACAAATTCTTATGATTTTTCACTAACGGTAGTTTGTGTTTAATTAAGAGTTGCTGCTGCAACTCTTTTCCTTGTTCCGCTTACGGGGCAGTTTCTTTCAATATAATAAAATGTTATTGACAAAAAAATTTATAAGGATTATTATTATCTCAGATTCAAGATAAATTAATTCAAGATTTTTTAAGGAGGTGGAATTAATGGAGAGGAAATGCAATAATTTGCCCTTTCTGTTATTAATGCAAACATCTAAAGCAATTCATGATCGAATAAAGGAAGAAATGACAAAAAACAAGCTTGGTATTACGGATTTTTCTGTTTTAGAGGTACTTTATCAAAAAGGGAAACAAACCATTCAACAAATTGGAAATTGCATATTGGTCTCAAGTGGTTCAATGACCTATTGTTTAGATAAGCTAGAACAAAAAGGTTTATTAAGCCGAAATGCCTGTCCAGATGATCGCCGGGTGATACATGTGACATTAACTGATTATGGAAATGAATTGATGAACGAAATCATGCCGAAATATCATGAGCTTATTAATCAAATGTTTAAATCATTAGATTCTGATGAGGCAGAGATATTGGTGCAGCTTTTGAAAAAAGTAAGGAATAAAGTTTAAACTTTCATTTTTTTTAATACATTATCTCGAATTCGAGATAAATAACATTTAGGAGGGTTTTAAGATGATAAATATTGGTTTATTAATCATTCGTTTGGTAATTGGTTTACTATTTGTGGGTCACGGTGCTCAAAAATTATTTGGCTGGTTCGGTGGCTATGGATTGAAAGGAACCGGTGGATGGTTTGAATCCATAGGCATGAAACCAGGAGTAACCATGGCTCTTTTCGCAGGATTAGCGGAACTTATTGGGGGACTTTTATTTGCTTTAGGACTATTAACGCCACTTGCAGGAATTATGATTGCAGGGACTATGGTAATGGCTATTGTAAAAGTCCATGCTCCAAACGGATTATGGTCAACAGCAAATGGATATGAA